>JANQME010000202.1 GCA_028280205.1 Longimicrobiales bacterium | reverse complement strand
GACTCGTACGCGCGCTCGGTGTCGAGGACATCGACGACGCCCCCGCGGATCTCGCCGTTGTCGCGTACGACACGTGCATCCGCGACCCTCGCCTCGCCCTCGATCCAGCCGTCGTCCCGTACCTCGAGGGAGCCATCGACCACGACCACGTCGCCGTCGATCCCGCCCTCGACCCGCAGACGGCCGCCGATCACGACGACCGTGCTCGCCACGACCGTGCCCTCCGGGATGGTCACGTCCTCGTCCAGGTGGATCCGGACGTCCTCGCCGACCCCGTCGAGCGCCTCTTCCAGCACGCCGAGACGCTCCACGGAGTTCACCAGGAGCCGGACCAGCGAGCCTTCCTCCGAGACGTTCGCGGTCGGCTCGGCCTCCGATTCGTCCGACCGGCGGTCCGCCACCTCGATGGCCTCGTGCAGGGCCCGGTCCACGGCCCGGGCCGACTCCTGTGCGCGGCCCTGCAGCTCGGTCGGCGGCTCCCACGCGACGAGGACCTCGGCGAGTGCGCCGTTCTCGAGCGCCATCGCCTGCCCGAGGAGCGCGCGCAGGGCCCGGTCGAGCGCGTCTCCGCGGACGTAGCTCCCGACCTCGTCTCCGTCCACGAGGATCGTTCCGTCCTCGAAGGCGAGCGCAAACGTTCCCTCGTCGACGAACTCGAGCTCCAGCTCGGCTCCCGAGGAGGACGCCGCCACGTTCTTCGTGACGATCTCGCGCAGCTGCGCCTCGGCGGAGGCCGGGACGAGGACGGCCGCGAGGGCCAGGGCAGCGAGCGCCCTACCAGGCGAAGAACGCATGCGCATAGCGGCCACGGAGGGATCGGTTCATGAAGAGATTCCTGTAGAGGACGCGCAGCGCGAGCGCGCAGAGCGCCGTATACGCGACCACGACGCCCGCCGCCGCCAGAGGCGCGGAAGCGAGCGTCCCGAGAAGGGAGCCGGCTCCGAACGTGTCGAACACCCGGGCCGGAACGCTCGAGGCGAAGGCGAAGGTTCCCGCCGCGAGATCCGCGGCCTGCCAGAGCACGAACGACGCCAGCGACCCGGCGGTCACCGTCGGATGGGAGAAGACGGCCCACGCCACGAGGCCCGCGATCACCGCGGGGGTCACGGCCGCGCCGGAGAGGGCCGCCCACGCGCGGCGGCTCTGCGGCACCAGGCGTCGGGCGACCGCGCCCGCACGCCACCAGAGCGTGACGGGAGCGACGTCCCGGGCGGCCTGTCGGATGCGCACCTCCGCCATGACGCGCTCCCCGAAACCATCCGAGGGCGTCGGACGGTCGAGTCCGTCGAGCCGGGCGACGACCGTTCGCCACCCCTCGGCTTCCGACGAGCACGCGGCGCACGCGCCCAGATGGGCCTCCACGCGCGCCAGCGCCCGGGAGGGGAGCGTCCCGTCCACGAAGTCCTGCAGGATCCCGGCGGGAACGTGCTCGGAGGTGCCGGCATCGTCCCGCCTCGGAAGGAGGGCACGGAGCCCGGCGACGAGCGGCCTCCGTTCCGGTATCTCCACCCCGGACATCACACGCTCGGCGAAGCCCGCCGCGGGGGTGAAGCGCCCGAGGGTGTCGAGGCGCTGATGGAGCGTGATCCTCGCGTCCAGCTCGGTCGTGCAGGGCGCACACGAGATGAGGTGCTCTTCGACGCGCCGTACCGCCCGCGTCGGGAGTGCCCCGTCGAGATAGTCGTCCAGCAGCTCCGGCTCGATGTGCGGCCCCGCGCCCGGAAGGGTGACGCCCCCCATGACCCGCTCGGCGAAGCCGTCGGCGGGTCCGAGCGAGCGCAGCTCCCCGAGGTCTTCGAAGAGGACACGCCACCCGTCGACCTCCGCGGAGCAGCGGGCGCACGCGGCGAGGTGCCCCTCGACGGACGCGTGCTCCCGGGCGGGGAGCTCGCCGTCGAGGAACGCCTGCATCCGCTCGGCGCTCAAGTGCTCGCTATGAAGTCGGTCGGTCACCGTCTCACTCCGATTTCCGTGCCGTCGCGGCGTACTCCCGCGATCCGTGCCGCACTACGCGTGCCGCCCCGTCGAAGTTTCAGAAAAACGCTCGTCCGTCCTTCGCCCCGAGGACCCGCTTCCCCGCATGGATGCTGAACGATCGACGATTGCACCATCGTTCACGAAGTCAGGTGGGCGAGCGATTCGCGCAGCTCACCGCGGGCTCGGTGCAGGTAGGTCTTTACGGTACCGAGGGGGAGGTCCATGACGTCGGCGATCTCGTCGTAGGCGTACCCCTCCACGTGTCGAAGCACGATCACCGTTCGGTACTCGTCCCGGAGCTCGCCGATCGCCTGCTCGATCTGGCTGCCGAGCTCACGGTGCTCGACGTACTCCTCCGGATTCTCGTCGCGCGACTCGATCACCATCCGGCTCTGCGCGACCTCGTCGGCCGTGCGCGCGTGCGGCGAACCGTCGATCGAGACGGTGTCGAGCTTGCGCTTGCGTAGATAGTCGATGGTATGGTTGTTCGCGATCTTGAGGATCCAGTTGCTGAACTTGTAGCTCGTCTTGTACGAGCCGATCGCGTTGAAGGCGCGGATGAAGGCTTCCTGCGCGAGATCCTCGGCAAGGGTGCGGTCGCGCACCATGCGATACACGAGCGAGAAGACCGGACGCTCGTAGCGCGTCAGGAGCTCGCGAAATGCGGGCTCCCGGCCGCGGGCGGCGAGGGTCGCCAGCTCGCGGTCCTCGAGCGTCGCGTAGTCCGGAGAGGCCAGTGGAGTCTCGTCCTGCCTGTCGTGTGCGCACCACCGGCGCACGGCGCGGGGCAGGGAAGCGATGTCGGTGGTCATCGGGTCGCCCTACGAAGGGACGTCCGTGCCGGTTTCGAGCGACGCGATCGGGTGTCTCCCGGGTACGCACCGATCGTCGAGTGCCGTTCCGCTTCCCGTTAGCTTCCAGGCCCACGGCGCCCGTTGGGCGTCGCACGGGCCTTCCCAAAGCTACGTGGCCCCCTCCCCCCTGTCATGCGAACGACCCATCAAGCCGCACCGCGCGCCGGCGCCGACCGAGAAGAGCAGGTGCAGCAGATCTTTTCGGAGATCGCCCCGCGCTACGACCTCCTGAACCACGTCCTCAGCCTGAACATCGACCGCTCCTGGCGCCGCCGGGCGGTCGATCGGCTCGGCTGGACCGAGCGGCCGGACGGGACGTACCTGGACGCGTGCGCGGGTACCTTCGACCTCGCGCTCGAGCTGGTCGGGCGGAAGGGCTTCGGGGGCCGCGTCGTCGCCTCGGACTTCGCGCATCCGATGCTCGTCACGGGCGGTCCGAAGATCGCAGACCGTCCCGTGCGTCCCGTGTGCGGGGATTCGCTGCGTCTGCCCTTCGAGGACGGGGCGTTCGACGGGGCGACCGTCGGCTTCGGTGTCCGCAACCTCGCCGACCTCGCCCTCGGCATCGCGGAGCTCCGGCGCGTGCTGGCGCCGGGGCGACGTCTCGTGGTGCTGGAGTTCACCGTGCCGCCGAACCCGCTCGTGCGGGCCGGCTACCACTTCTACTTCCGCAACATCCTCCCGGTCGTGGGGCGGATCGTCTCCGGGCACCCCTGGG
>JANQME010000236.1 GCA_028280205.1 Longimicrobiales bacterium | reverse complement strand
CGCGACGTCTGGAACGAGGTCGAGCTCCGGCTCGACACCCGTGACGAGGACAGCGGGAACAGCGGAGCCGGATGACCTTCGAGCGCGTCTTCAGCGGTGCTCCGTGGGAGGAGCACGTCGGGTACTGCCGGGCGCTCCGGGCCGGAGACCGGATCTTCGTGACCGGCACGGCGTCCGTCGCTGCCGACGGGGGTGTCCACGCCCCCAACGACGGCTACGAGCAGACGCGGCGCTGCCTCGAGATCATCGGGGAGGTTCTCGCGGAGCTGGACGCGGAACTCGAGCACGTCACCCGGACCCGGATGTTCGTCACGGACATCGACCGCTGGGAGGAGTTCGGCCGCGCGCACCGCGAGGTGTTCGGCGCCCATCCGCCGACCACGACGATGGTCGAGGTCCGGCGCCTCATCCACCCCGACATGATCATCGAGATCGAAGCGGACGCGCTCCTCGGCTGACGAGCGCCGGCCCATGGCCTCCTGGCTCCTCGTGGTGAACCCGAAGTCCGGGCGCGGGAGCGCCCCGGTACGTGCCGAGGCCCTCGCGGCCGGCCTCGAGGCATCGGGCCGGGTCGAGGTCGCGATGTCCGCGGGCCGGGGAGACGCCACGCGACTCGCGGCGGGAGCCGCGGGAGAGGCCGATCGGGTGGTGGCGGTCGGGGGCGACGGGACCCTCAACGAGGTGCTCGCCGGACTCCTGTCGGTGGACGAACCCCCCGAGCGGATCCCTGCGCTCGGCTTCTTCCCGACCGGGACGGCCAACGTCGCCGGTCGGGCCTTCGGCTTCCCCGCCGACGCCGACGCGTGCGCCGGGCTTCTCCGCTCCGCACCCGGGCGCCCGGTCGATGTCGGGTGGGCGGGGGGGCGGGACGGCGAGCGCCCGTTCCTCCTCTGGCTCGGTGCGGGCTACGACGCCGTCGTCATCGATGCACTGAACCGTGAGCGCACCGGTCGCATGGGCATCAGCGGCCTGGTACGGAGAGCCCCGGGCGTGTGGAGGGCGCTCAGCCGCTACCCGTCACCCGCCATCGCGCAAATCGGTGACGGGGTCGATCCGATCGACGACGTGGCGGGCGTCATCGTGGCGAACATCGGCGCGGTGGCCTTCGGCGGTTCCGTCACCCCCGCGGCCGACCCCGCCGACGGCGTTCTGGAGCTCGTGCGGATCCCGCGCGCGCAAAGGCTCGAGCTGATCTCGCTCGGCGCCCGCATGATCGCCTCGCATCTCGACCGCCACCCGCGGGTGCGGTGCGACCCCGTCGAGCGGGTGCGCCTCGACGCCGACGAGCCGGTGCCGTACCACCTCGACGGAGAGCCGGTCGGGACGCTGCCGGTCGACGTCCGTGTCGGGCGAGGAGCGATTCGACTGCTCGCTCCCTGAGCGCGACGTCGGTCGTCCGGGGGCGGTCAAACCAGTCCCAGACTGCGCACCGCGCGGCGCGCTCGCGTCTCGACCCTCTTCCCCCCGCGGACGTGCTCGGCCAGCATGCGCCTCCGTGAGGGAGTGAGCGCCTCCCAGGCTTCGCGCGCCTCGGAACGTTCTTCGAGGAGGCGCGCCAGCTCCACGGGCAGCTCCGTCGAGGCGCGGGTCAACCGGACCGCCACCCGGTCTCCGGGTTCGAGACCGGCCCGATCGGTGTGGGCCCGCGTAAGATCGAAGAACCACCCCTCTCGCTCCGGCCACGCCTTGAGCGTCCGACGCCCGATCGGGGCGTCCCCGAGCACGACCTCGACCACGGTGGTGCCTTCGAGGCTCCACGCCTCGAGCGCGCGTCCGGGCACCACGACGAAACACGGAAGCTCCGGGGCCTTGCGCTCGACGAGCGCGTCGAGCTCGACCGCGCCGCCGTCTTCGTCGCCCCCGCCCGACGCTACTCCCACTCGATCGTCGCGGGCGGCTTGGAGCTCACGTCGTACGTCACCCGGTTCACGCCCTCCACTTCGTTGATGATCCGGGTCGAGATCCGGCCCAGCACGTCGTGCGGGAAGGGGAACCAGTCCGCGGTCATCCCGTCCCGGGACGTCACCGCACGCAGCGCCAGGACGTGCTCGTAGGTGCGCGCGTCGCCCATTACGCCGACCGACCGCACGGGGAGCAGGACCGCGAACGCCTGCCAGATGTGGTCGTACAGCTCCGCGGCGCGGATCTCCTCCAGGTAGATCGCGTCGGCCTCCCGCAGGATCTCGAGGCGCTCGGGGGTGATCTCCCCGAGGATGCGGATCGCGAGGCCGGGGCCCGGAAAAGGGTGGCGGCCGACGAAGTGGTGGGGCAGCCCGAGCTCCCGGCCCACGGCGCGCACCTCGTCCTTGAAGAGCTCGCGCAGCGGCTCGACGAGCTCGAAGGGAACGTCCTCGGGGAGTCCGCCCACGTTGTGGTGCGACTTGATCGTCACCGAGGGTCCGCCCGCCGAGACGGACTCGATCACGTCGGGGTACAGCGTGCCCTGGACGAGGAAGCCCGCCCCCGTGCCCTCCCGGGCCGCGGTGGCCTCGAAGACCTCGATGAAGCGCTTCCCGATCGCCTTGCGCTTCGCCTCCGGGTCGGTCACGCCGTCCAGGTCCGCCAGAAAGAGCTCCGAAGCGTCCTCGACGACGAGGTTCACCTCGTAGTGCGACCGGAACATCGTCTCGACCTGCTGGCGCTCTCCTTTCCGGAGGAGGCCGTGGTCCACGAAGATGCAGGTGAGACGATCGCCGATCGCGCGGTACACGAGCAGCGCGGCGACCGAAGAGTCCACGCCACCCGAGAGCCCGCAGATCGCCGTGCCGTCCCCGATCTGCGCCCGGATCTTCTCCACCGTGTCCTCGACGAAGGCGCCGGCCGTCCACGTGGGCCGGCACCCCGCCACCTCGAAGAGGAAGTTCGAGAGGATGTCGTCGCCCCGGGCGGTGTGGGCGACCTCGGGATGGAACTGCACCCCCCAGATGTCGCGGCCGTCCGTGGCCCGGAAGGCCGCCGTCGGCAGCGTCTGCGTGGACGCCACGCGCTCGTAGCCCTCCGGCGGGTCGTCGACGTGGTCTCCGTGGGAGCACCACACGGTCGTCTCGCTCGCCGTCTCGAAGCCCGCGAAGAGCCCCGCAGCGCAGTGCACGGTCAGCTCGGCGCGGCCGTATTCTCGGTGCCCCGGGGTGACCTCGGCGCCCTCGACCTGCGCGATGAGCTGCATCCCGTAGCAGATGCCCAGGATCGGAAGGCCCGCCTGCAGGAGCTCCGGATCGGTGCGCGGGACGTCGTCGTCGTAGACGGAGCTCGGGCCCCCGGAGAGGACCACCGCGGCGGGCTTCCACGCCCGGATCCACTCGAGCGAGCGCGTCGGTGGGTGGATCTCGCAGTAGACGCTCTCCTCACGGATGCGGCGGGCGATGAGCTGCGTGAACTGCGAGCCGAAGTCGAGGATCAGGACACGATCGTGATCGTGGCTCATGCTTCTCCGCGGGTCAGGTCTTCGTGCCGCTCGCGCCGGCGGGCGAGACGCACCTCGGTTCCGTCGACCACCACCTCGGCGGGGCGCGGACGGCCGTTGTAGTTGGAGGCCATCGAGAAGCCGTAGGCGCCCGCCGTGCGCACGACGAGGAGGTCACCGGGCGAAGGCACGGGAAGCGCGCGGTCGAGGGCCAGGAAGTCGCCCGTTTCGCAGATCGGTCCGACGACGTCGACGGGACGAATGGGTCGGCCCTCGGAGGGCCCGGCCGGCTCGATCTCGTGGAAGCCCCCGTAGTGGCTCGGCCGGAGCAGCTCGCTCATGCCGCCGTCCACGACGACGAAGGTCTTCCCCTCGCTCTCCTTCACGTACTGCACCCGGACGAGAAGCACCCCCGCGTCCCCGACCAGCGCCCGTCCGGGCTCGAGCAGCAGCCGGAGGTCCGCATCGCGAACGCGCAGCACGACCCGTCGCGCGAGGTCGTCGATGTCGAGCCCGGGTCGGTCGTCGTACGAGATCCCGAAGCCGCCCCCGATGTCGACGTATTCGAGCGCCACCCCGTCCTCCCGCAGCTCCGCACCGAGCTCGAGCACGCGGTCCACGGCCCGCTCGTACGGGTCGACGCCGACGATCTGCGACCCGATGTGCACGTCGATGCCCACCGCGTCGAGGGACGGGCGCTCGAGAGCCCGGTGGTAGAGCGCGCGCACGTCCGACCACGGGACCCCGAACTTCGTGGCGGCGTGCCCGGTCGCCGTGTACCGGTGCGGCGTGGACGCGAGGACGTCCGGGTTCACGCGAACGCCGAAGCGGGCGCGGGCGCCGTGCGCGTCCGCCACCTCCGCGATGCGATCCAGCTCCCCGCGGCTCTCCACGTTGAAGGCGAGGATCCCCTCCCCGAGCGCCTGCTCGATCTCGGCGCGGGTCTTCCCCACCCCGGCGAACACGATCCGCTCCGCCGGGATGCCGGCCAGGCGGGCCCGGTACAGCTCGCCGCCGCTGGTCACGTCCGCGCCGCATCCGACCTCCGCGAGCGCGCGCAGCACGGAGAGGTTCCCGTTCGCCTTGACCGAGTACGCCAGCAGGTGGTCCACCCCCACGAACGCCTCGGTGAAGGCGCGTGCGCGCTCCCGCACCCGGTCGAGGTCGTACACGTACAGCGGTGTCCCGAACTCCCGGGCCACCTCCTCGGCCGACGTCGTGCCGCAGCGGACGACGCCGTCCACGCGGGGGAAGGTGCGCGTCAGTACGCCCGCGCCCACATGACCTCCGCGACCGAATCGCCCTCTCCGGACACGCACGTCGCCGGCGCCCGGGGGGAGCGGAACTCCTCGGACGGCAGGCAGCGGATCGTCGCCTTCGTCCGTTCCTTGACCGCCTCTTCGACCGCGGCGTCGCCACTCCACCCCGTGCACACGAAGCCCGCCCCCCCGTCGAGCGCCTCCTCGAGCTCGTCGATGCTCGTCACACCCCGCACCGTGTTCGCCTCGCGCCGGTTGAGGGCGGCGTCGCGCAGCTCGTGCTGGAAGGCCTCCAGCCGCTCCGGGAGCGTCTCGATCGCCTCGGCTTCGGATACGAACGCCTTGCGCTTCTCCCCCTCGGGGGTGATCCGACGGACGAGGGCGAGTTGGCCCTTCTCCAGATCCTTCGGTCCGATCTCGATTCGGTAGGGGACGCCCTTGCGCTCCCACTCGTAGTACTTGGCCCCGGGCGAGAGATTCTCGCGTGCGTCGACCTTCACCCGCACGCCGGCCGCGCGCAGGCGGACGACGACCTCGTCGGTCTTCTCCAGCACCGGCCCGTCGTCCCCTCGGAGGATCGGGACCACCACCGCCTGGACGGGAGCCAGACGCGGCGGCACCACGACGCCCTGGTCGTCCCCGTGCGTCATGACCATCCCGCCCACGAGGCGGGTCGAGACACCCCACGAGGTGTTCCAGGCGTACTCCTCCCGACCCTCCTCGGACTGGAAGGTGAGCTCGAACTGCTTGGCGAAGTTCTGACCCAGGAAGTGCGACGTACCCGCCTGCAGCGCCTTGTTGTCCTTCATGAGCGCCTCGCAGGAGTAGCTGCGCACCGCTCCCGCGAACTTCTCCGAATCGGATTTGAGGCCCGTGACCGGCGGCATCCCGATCCACTCCTCCATGAACGTCCGGTAGATGCCGAGGATCAGGAGCGTCTCCTCCTCGGCCTCCTCCTCGGTCGCGTGCGCCGTATGCCCCTCCTGCCAGAGGAACTCCGCGGTGCGCAGGAAGAGGCGCGTGCGCATCTCCCACCGCATGACGTTCGCCCACTGGTTCAGGAGCACCGGAAGATCGCGGTAGCTCTGCACCCACTTGGCGTACATCGAATAGATGATCGTCTCGGACGTGGGTCGGACGACGTACGGCTCCTCGAGCTCCTTGCCGCCGGCCTGCGTCACCACGGCGAGCTCCGGGGCGAAGCCCTCGACGTGCTCCTTCTCCCGCTCGATGAAGCTCATCGGGATGAGGAGCGGGAAGTATGCGTTCTCGTGACCGGTCTCCTTGAACATGTCGTCCAGCGCCCGCTGCATGTTCTCCCAGATCCCGTAGCCCCACGGTCGGATGACCATGCTCCCCCGCACGGGCGAGTAGTCGGCCAGCTCCGCGCGCTGCACGACCTCGTTGTACCAGGTCGCGAAGTCCTCGCTCTGGGGGGTCAGCTTCCTGTCGTCGACCATCGTTCTCGTTCCCGTTCGAATCGGCCCGGTCGCCCCGGCGCCGCACTCCGCGCTCGCGTGCCTCCCGTCACCCGGCAGGTCGTCCGTTCGCCTCGTCCGCGCCTGCCCCCCGGTCGCGCCGCCCGCGCGAGCGATCCGCACGCTCGTCCCGCCGGATCTTCACGATCGCGATCGCGCCCGGCACCACGAAGAGGACGAGGGACACGACGATCCACGTCCCGCGAAAGGGGAGCCCGCCCACCCCGACCAGAATCCACGCGACCGCGGCCCCGCCGAGGAGCGCGAGCACGGCCCCACCACCGATCATGACCCCCTCGAGGATGTCGAGGCGGCGGATGGCACGTTGTGCGACCTCGTGGGCCACCTGCGCGGCCTCCCGGTCCGCGCGCGAAAGGGCTTCCTCCCTGTTGTCGGTGGGCCTGCCGCTCGGCGTCGCGCTCACGAGAGCTCCGCCAGGGCGATCTCGCGCTCCTCACCGGTCGTCATGTCCCGGGCGACGACCCGGTCGCGTGCGAGCTCGTCGGGTCCGAGCACGAGCACCGTGCGCGCGCCCTCGCGGGCGGCCGACTTCATCTGCCGACCGACGCCCTGCTCCCGGAGTGCGTACGAGACCGAGTGGCCCCGGTCGCGGAGGTCGTGCGCCAACCCGAGCGCCATCGACCGCTCGGCGGCGGTGACCGGGACGAGGAAGTAGTCGAGCGAGGCCTCGTAGTCGGGAACGAGTGCGCGCTCGGCGAGGAGCTCACCGAGGACCACGTCGCCCATGCCGAAACCGACGGCCGGAAGCGGCTCCCCCCCGACGAGCTCCAGGAGGCGGTCGTAGCGCCCGCCGCCGCAGATCGCCCGCAGCTCGCCCTGCCGGTCGAAGAGCTCGAACACGATGCCCGTGTAGTACGCGAGCCCCCGCACGATGCGCAGGTCGAGCTGGACGTAGGCGCCCAACCCCATGGCGTCGAGCGTCGCGAGGTACTCGCGAAACCGTTCGAGCTCGGGGGCAACCCGCTCGTCCTCGCCCCACCGCTCGAAGAGCGCGTCGAGGTCGACCGCGTCGAGGAGCCCGAGCACCGTCTCGACACCCGTCGCGTCGAGGCCGACCTCGCGCTCGAAGAGCTCCGCCGCCGTCTCGGGCGGGAGCCGCTCGACCTTGTCGATGACGGAAAAGGCCCCGCCCAACCGTTCCTCGGCGACACCGACCGCGCGCAGAAGGGAGGAGAGAAGGCGCCGGTCGGAGACGCGCGCGGCGAAGTCCTCGGCACCCAGCCCCAGCTCGCGCAGCCCGTCGATCGCGACGGCGAGTACCTCGGCGTCCGCGGCCACCCCCTCCTCGCCGACCACGTCGACGTTCCACTGGAAGTGCTCGCGCAGGCGTCCCCGCTGCTGACGCTCGTAGCGGAAGAGCTGCGGGATGGAGAACCATCGGATCGGCTTGCTCATTCCACGGCTGCGCGCCGCCAGAATCCGCGCGAGCGACGGCGTCATCTCCGGCCGTAGCGCGACCTCGCGCTCCCCCTTGTCCACGAAGCTGTACAGTTGGTCGACGATCTCCTCGCCACTCTTCTCGACGTACAGGTCGAGGGATTCGAGAGGCGGCCCGTCGTACTGGTGGAACCCGTACCGACGCGCGACACGTCCCCACGCATCCTGGATGTGGGCGCGCAGGGCGAAGTCTTCCGGCGGGAAGTCCCGGAAACCGGGAAGCCTCGCGAATTCCGAGGTCGCCATCAGAAGGTGGCCGAAGGGACGGGAAGCCCGGAAACTACGTCAGCGCCCGTAAGGGTCCACCCCCAGCAGGCTCATCGCGGAGCCCACCGTGTGGACCGAGCCGGTCACGACGACCGTCGCTCCTCCGGCCTCCTCCTCCGCCGCTCGCAGCGCGTCCGTGAAGTCGGGAACGACCCGGACCGGGATCGCCGCCTCGACCTCCTCGGAGACCGCGACCGGATCCCATCGGCGTTCGGGTGAAACGGTGGGCGGCTGGGTCAGGATGGCGGTGTCGATACGCGAGAAGAGAGGCGGGAGCATGGCACGCCAATCCTTGTCGCCCTGAACGCCCAGGAGCCCGACGAGCGGTCGAGGCAGCTCCAGCCGGTCGATCGTGTCGACGAGCGAGCGGACGCCCGCGGTGTTGTGTGCGACGTCGAACACCCACGTACGTCCCCGGGCACGCACGACCTCGTCTCGGCCCGGATGGACGACCGACGCGACGCCGCGGACGACCGAATCCCTCGCCGGCCGCAGCTCCTCGGGGAGCTGTTCGGCGACGGCGACTGCGAGCGCGGTGTTCGCGACCTGATGCAGCCCCACCAGAGGGGTGCGCAGCTCGAGACGACCCCACCGGTCGGTGGGGAAGACGAGACCGGTGTGATCGCGAGCGACCTCGATCCCGGTCGCGTTCTCGGGCCGCACGACGCGCATCGCCGCCCCGGCTTCCGTCGCGAGTCGCGCGAAGAGGTCGAGGATCTCGGGATCGGTCTCCGCGGTCAGGAAGGGGACGCCCCCCTTCATGATTCCCGCCTTCTCCGTCGCGATCGCGGCCAGGGTGTCGCCGAGGTATTCGGCGTGGTCCATGGCGACGTTCGTGACGGCCGTGACGCACGGGGTGATCACGTTCGTCGCGTCGAGCCGGCCGCCGAGGCCCACTTCCATGACGCCGACCTCGATCCCCTCTCGAGCGAAGGCGTGCATGGCGAGGAGGGTCGCCGCTTCGAAGAAGGGGAGTCCGAAATCCGTGATCACGGGGCGGACCTCGTCGGCGTACGCCACGATGGTGGCCTCGTCGATGGGCGCCCCGTCCACGAGGAGTCGTTCCCGGAACGAGCACAGGTGCGGCGAGGTGTACCACGCGGCCCGCCGTCCGTCCGCGCGCAGGATCGAGCCTACGGTCGCGGTCACGGAGCCCTTTCCGTTCGTCCCGCCCACGTGGATCGTCTCGTACGCCCGGTGCGGGTCGCCCAGCGCGGCCAGCGCAGCCGTCATGCGCTCGAGCCCGAAGTGCACCCCGGTCGCGAGGGTCGGAAAGAGGCGCTCCATGAGCGGGTCCCCGAAGGGGCCCACCCGCAGGGGGGCGGTCACCAGCGCCCCCGGATCCCCACCGCCGCTCAGTCGGACCAGCCCGCGTACTGATGCCGCAGGAGCGCCGCCACCGTCTCCTTCAGGTCGCGTCGGTCGACGACGCGGTCCACCATGCCGTGCTCGCGCAGAAACTCCGAGCGCTGGAATCCCGCCGGCAGCTCCTGCTTGATCGTCTCCTCGATCACCCGCGGTCCCGCAAAGCCGATGAGGGCACCCGGCTCCGCCAGATTCGCATCGCCGAGCATGGCGTACGATGCCGTCACACCACCGGTGGTGGGGTGTGTGAGGATGGAGATGAACGGGATCCCCGAGTCGTGAAGACGGGCCAGCACCGTCGAGGTCTTCGCCATCTGCATGAGCGAGTAGATCCCCTCCTGCATCCGGGCGCCGCCCGAGGCCGACACGATCAGGAACGGGATTTCGCGCTCGAGCGCGACCCGGCCGGCGCGCGCGATCTTCTCCCCCACGACGGAGCCCATCGAGCCCCCGATGAAGTCAAAGTCCATCACGGCGAGCGAAACCTCGATCCCGTCGAGCTGCCCGGTACCCGAAACGGCGGCTTCGGTCTTGCCCTTTGCCTCCGCCGCCGCGACGCGCTCCGGATACGGCTTGAGGTCGGTGAAGTCGAGCGGATCGGCGGCGCGAAGGTCGGCATCGGCCTCGTGGAAGCTCCCGCCGTCCAGCAGGATGCTCACGTAGGCGTGGGCGCCGACCCGCAGATGGTACCCGCAGTCCGGGCATACGTTGAGGTTCTGTGCGAGCCGCTCCCGATACAGGATCTCGCCGCACCCCTTGCACTTGTCGAAGACATCGGTCGGAACCTCACGACGATCTTCGGCGCGTAGCGGCTTCTTGTCCTTTCGGAACCAGGCCATCGGCCTCCTAGGAGCCTGTCCGAGTCATGGGGCGAGCCGCGTTGGGAGCGCCACGGCTCCAGATCCTAGGCGGC
>JANQME010000231.1 GCA_028280205.1 Longimicrobiales bacterium | reverse complement strand
CTGCTTCGACGCGCCCCGCCGCGTCGTCGACCCCACTCACCGAGGTCGAGCTCGAACAGGGGATCGGCCCCATCCGCGACATGGAGCTCGGGCCCATCGACGCAGAGCTCGCCAGCACCGGAGAAGAGGCGTTCACTCTCAAGTGCTCGGCGTGCCACAAGATCGACGAGCGCTACGTCGCCCCGCCGCTGGGTGATCTGCTCTCCCGTCGTCGGCCCGAGTTCGTCATGAACATGATCCTGAACGCGACCGAGATGGTCCAGCGGCATCCCGAGGTGCAGAAGCTCCTCGCCGAGTACTACACGCCGATGACGATCCAGGTCACCGAGGAGGCCGAAGCGAGAGCCATCCTCGAGTACCTCCGGACCGTCCAGACCGAACCCCAGTGACCCGCGTCGTACCCCGCGCGTCCCAACACGGAGGAGATCCCATGAACGCCAAACGCAATCGAGGCATCGCGCTGGTCGGTGCCGCCCTGGCCCTGATCACCGTCGGTGTCTACGCCTGCCAGTCCGGCAGCGGCGGCGGGGTCGGCGCGAGCAACATGATCGCGGCTGCCGAAGCCGTCTACGTGCCGCCCGGAGAGTACGACGAGTTCTACGCCTTCATGTCGGGAGGCTTCAGCGGCAACCTGACCGTGATGGGTCTGCCCTCCGGCCGGCTGCTGCGGACCGTGCCCGTCTACTCACAGTACCCGGAAAACGGGTGGGGCTACTCGGAGGAGACCGTGCCCATGCTCGAGACGTCACACGGCTTCGTGCCGTGGGACGACGCACACCACCCCGAGCTGTCCATGACCGACGGCGTACCGGACGGCCGCTGGATCTTCATCAACGGCAACAACACGCCCCGCGTCGCGCGCGTCGACCTCAACAGCTTCGAGACCACGGAGATCCTTGAGATCCCCAACTCGGCGGGGAACCACGGCTCGCCCTTCATCACGCCGAACTCGGACTACATCGTCGCGTCGACGCGCTTCAGCGTTCCCGTGCCCAATCGCGACATGTCGATCGAGGAGTACCGCGGGAACTTCAAAGGCACGCTCAGCTTCGTCCGAGCCAACGAGCCCGGGAACATGGACGTGGCCTTCCAGATCCTGATGCCGGGCTACGACTACGACCTCGCGCACGCGGGCAAGGGCCCCTCGGACGGGTGGATGTTCTTCACCTCGTACAACTCCGAGGAAGAGCACACGCTCCTGGAGATCAACGCCTCCCGCAACGACAAGGACTTCGTCGCGGCCGTCGACTACCGGCGGGCCGAAGCGTGTGTGGCCGAAGGAGCGGGCCGGATGATGCCCGCCCGGTACACGCACAACCACATGGACGAGGCGACCCAGTCGGCGGTGTCGGTGATGAAGACCGAGGTCTACGTCATCGAGCCGAGCGACTGCTCCGACCTCGTGTACTTCCTCCCGACGCCCAAGTCACCGCACGGCGTCGACGTCGATCCCACGGGTCGGTACATCGTGGCGGGCGGGAAGCTCGCGACGGTCATCCCGGTGCACTCCTTCGAGCGCATGATCGCCGCCATCGAGGCCGAGGACTTCGAGGACGTCATCGACGATATCCCCGTCCTGACCTACGAATCGGTGATCGCGGGTGAGGTCGCCAACGCCGGGCTCGGTCCGCTCCACACCGAGTTCGACGGCCGAGGTTACGCCTACACGACCGCGTTCATCTCGTCCGAGATCGTGAAGTGGGAGCTGGGCACCTGGCAGGTCGTCGACCGACTTCCGGTCTACTACTCGGTCGGACACCTCATGATTCCGGGAGGCGACTCGCGTGAGCCGGCCGGCCGCTACCTGGTCGCGCTCAACAAGATCACGAAGGACCGCTACCTGCCCACCGGGCCGGAGCTGGCACACTCCGCACAGCTCATCGACATCAGCGGCGACCAGATGCGCCTCCTGCTCGACTTCCCGACGCAGGGCGAGCCTCACTACGCTCAGGGCATCGCGGCCGAGCTGGTCATGAACGACCAGAAGCAGTTCTACGCCCTCACGGAGAACGAGCACCCCTGGGTCGCGCGCTCGGAGGGCGACACGCGCGTCGAGCGTGACGGCAACCAGGTCCACGTCGTCATGACCTCGATCCGGAGCCACTTCACGCCGGACAACATCGAGGGCCTGCGCGTGGGCGACGAGGTCTACTTCCACGTCACCAACCTCGAGCAGGACTGGGACGTGCCGCACGGCCTCGCCATGATCGGCGCCCGGACGGCCGAGCTCCTCATCATGCCCGGGCAGACCCGCACGCTGAAGTGGGAGCCCCAGGCGCCCGGCATCTACCCCTTCTACTGCACGGACTTCTGCTCCGCGCTGCACCAGGAGATGCAGGGCTACGCGCGGGTCTCCGAACGTGGGGCCACCGTGCCGCTCCGCTGGGGAACGGGCGGCGACTGGAACACGAACTGACCTCCACGTCCCGGCGGACCCGCGCACCGCGGGTCCGCCCCGACCCGAGACCGGGAGAGACATCATGATGGCGAAGAGGAGCCGGATCCTGATCCTGGTCGCTTCGCTCGCCCTGGCCCTGCTCTACGCCCTTCCCCTCTGGACCATCGAGCTCGAGGCGCCGCAGTACCCGGAGGGACTCGGCATGGTCATCCGGCTTCACACGATCGAGGGCCAGAAGCCGCACGACCTCGCCAACATCAACAACCTGAACCACTACATCGGGATGCGGCGGATCGTCCCCGAGTCGATCCCCGAGCTGCGTCTCATGCCGATCATCGTCGGCCTCCTCGTGCTGACCGGCACCGGCGTCGCCGCGCTGGGGCGGCGGCGGCTCCTGTACGCCTGGACGCTGGGCTTCGTCGCCATCTCCTGTGTCGGTCTGGCCGACTTCTGGAGGTGGGAGTACGACTACGGACACAACCTCGATGAGGAGAACGCGATCATAAAGATCCCGGGGATGAGCTATCAGCCTCCGCTCATCGGGTCGCGGCAGATCCTCAACTTCACGGCGCATTCGTGGCCGGCATCCGGTGGAGCGCTCGCGATCCTGGCTGCGGTCACGGCCGTCGGGGTCTCCGTCTCCGAGCTGCGCCGACGACGGGGTGACGTCCGAGCAGCGGCAGAGGAGCGCGTCGACGTTCCGCGCGACGCCTCGCGGGAGGCGACGGCGGCGGTCCTGCTGCTGCTCACCGTGCTGAGCGGATGCGGAGAGCCGGAGCCCCGGCCGCTTCGCGCCGGTGTGGACAGCTGCGCGGACTGCCTCATGGTGGTCGACGCGAGCGGCCACGGGGCCGAGCTCGTGCTCGAGACCGGCAAGGTGCTCACCTTCGATTCGGCCGAATGCCTGGTGAACCATCTGCTCCACGAGACCGAGCGCGGCTCCGTCCACTCGGCGTGGGTGACCGATTTCTCCAACCCGGGAGAGCTGGTTCGGGCGGAGGCCGCGTTCTACCTCGTCAGCCCCACCCTCGGCTCCCCGATGGGGTTGGGGATCACCGCCTTCGCGCGACCTCAGGATCGCGACGGAGCCGTCCACGCCTTCGGGGGTGTGGCGGCCGACTGGGACGCCGTGCGCGCGCGGGTGGCCGACGCGTGGCCGGACGGGCGCCCACCCATCGCCCACGGAGGGCACACCGGCACACTCCGGCCCGACTTCACCCGCGCGGGAGGGTGAAACGATGCGCGCCGTGCTCATCCTCCTGGCGGCTCTGCAGGGCACACAGGCGGCGCCGGCATCACAGGGAACGGTAGCGACACGAGTCGTCGGCCCCGGCGGCGACCACGCGACGATCACGGAGGCGGTGCAGGCCGCCCAGCCGCACGACACGGTCGTGGTCACCCGCGGCGTCTACCGGGAGGCCACGGTGGTGGTGGACAAGCCGCTCGTGCTCAGGGGCGAGGACGGGACCGTCCTGGACGGCGAAGGCGCGCGCGGCCTCCTCCGCATCGTCGCCGACTCGGTCACGGTCTCCGGATTCACCCTTCGTGACACGGGAATCTCCTTCACCGAAGACCGGGCCGCGCTCCTGGTGGACCGGGCCCACTTCTGCACCGTGCGGGACCTTCGTGTCGAAGACGCCTTCTTCGGGATCTACCTGGCCAATTCGGGCGACTGCCTGCTCGAGGACAACACGCTTCGGGCGCGCTCCACACGCGAGACCCGTTCCGGCAACGGCATCCACCTCTGGTACTCGACCCGGGTCACCCTGCGCGGCAACCGGATCGAAGGACATCGGGACGGCATCTACTTCGAGTTCGTCGAGGATAGTCGAGTCCTCGACAACGAGAGTGTCGGCAACGTCCGCTACGGCCTCCACTTCATGTTCTCGGACGGCTGCGACTACGTGCGCAATGTATTCGCGGACAACGGGGCGGGGGTGGCCGTCATGTATACGAGCGACGTCCTCATGGAGGAGAACGACTTTCGCGGCAGTCTCGGCAACGCCGCCTTCGGACTCCTGCTGAAGGACATCACCGACTCCGAGATCCTCGGGAACCGCTTCCGCGACAACTCCGTCGGCATCCACGCCGAGGGGGCGAACCGGGTCCGCGTCGCGGGCAACGACTTCCTCGAGAACGGCTGGGCCGTCAAGATCATGGCCAACTCGGAGGGAAGCACGATCGAGGGGAACAACTTCCTGGGCAACTCCTTCGACGTGGCCACCAACAGTCGGCGCTCGTACTCCGACTTCGCGGGGAACTACTGGGACCGCTACCGCGGATGGGATCGCGACGCCGACGGTGTCGGAGACGTGCCCTTCCACCCCGTGCGGCTCTTCTCGCTCGTCGTCGCCCAGAACGAGCCGGCCCTGGTGCTCCAGCGGAGCCCGTTGGTCGCCCTCCTCGACCTGGCGGAACAGGTCCTGCCGCTGCTCACGCCGGAAGATCTGGCCGACCCCCGCCCCCGGCTCGCGCCGGTGTCCACACGCTGGGGGCCTTCGTGATCCGGGTACGCGGACTGACGAAGCGATTCGGTGCCCGAGCGGTCCTCGAGGAGGTGGACGTGCACTTCCGCTCGGGCGCGGTCACCGCGCTGCTCGGACCCAACGGAGCGGGCAAGACGACCTTGCTCAAGTGCGTGCTCGGGCTGGTGCGCCCCAGTGAGGGCGACGTGCTCGTCGAGGGCGAGCCGATCGACCCGGACGGCTCGTACCGTCACGGGATCGGCTACATGCCCCAGCTCCCGAACTTCCCTCCGCACATGACGGGTCTCGAGCTGGCCCGAATGCTCGACGACCTCCGCGACTTCCGGGGTCGGCCGGACGAGGAGCTGATCGAGGCCCTGGATCTGAGAGCCGAGCTCGGCGAGCCGTTCCGGACGCTCTCCGGCGGGACCCGGCAGAAGGTCAACGCCGCGCTCGCCTTCCGCTACCGGGCACCCATCCTGATCCTCGACGAGCCGACGGCGGGTCTCGACCCCGTGGCCTCGCTCGCGCTCAAGGCCGGGGTCCGGGCGTGCCGAACGGAGGGCCGCACCGTGGTCGTGACGTCGCACAACCTCGGCGACCTGCAGACGATCGCCGACCACGTTGTCTTCCTGCACGAGGGTCGGGTTCGCTACGACGGCTCGCTGGGCGACCTGCTCGCGACCACCCGCCGGAGCACCCTCCAGGAGGCGATCGCCGACCTCATGCGCGGCTCCGACGCCACGTCCCGACGCGAAACAGGGCGCGACACGAATGAAGCCGACCCCGAACGCCGCCACCTGGAGGTCGTCCGATGAGCGACCGCTCCGTGAGCACCGGCGTCAAGATCCTCGGCTACCAGGTGCGCGACCTCGCCCGAAGTCGCGCCCTGGGCGGCTACGCGCTCGCGCTCGCCCTGGCGACGTGGGGGCTCGTGCACTTCGGCGGAGGGACGGCGCGGGCGCTTCCCTCGCTGGCCACCCTCGTCGTCCTCGTGGTTCCGCTGGTGAGCCTCCTGGTGACGACCTCGTTCGTCCACCACGGAGGGGACTTCATCGAGCTCCTGCTCTCGCATCCGGTAGGTCGACGTCCGCTCTTCCTGGGGATGTACCTCGGGCTCGCCCTGCCGCTCGGTGCCGCCTTCCTCGCCGGCGTCCTGATCCCGCTGGGCGCGAGCGGAGCGCTCTCGACGCATGCGAACGGAGTCGCGACCGTGGCACTCGCGGGCGCCCTCCTCACCGCCGTCTTCACATCGCTCGGCTTCGTGATCGCGCTGCGGGCCACCGATCCGGCCCGGGCCATGGGGGCGGCGCTCCTGGTCTGGCTCGCGGCGGCCGTCCTCTACGACGGGGCGGTGCTGCTCGCCGCATACCGATGGGCCGCCTATCCCCTGGAAACGCCGATGCTCGTGCTGATGGCGCTGAACCCGGTCGACGTGGCCCGCGTCCTGGTCGTGATGGCGCTCGACGCCTCGGCGATGATGGGCTACACCGGTGCGATCTTCCAGGACTTCTTCGGAGGAGCCGTCGGGCGCGCACTCGCGATCGCATGCCTGTGCGCGTGGACGATCGTCCCTGCGTGGGTGGCCATGCGGGACTTCCAGCGTAAGGACTTCTGACCGTGCCGAACGGCCTCCGCCTCCCGTCCGCGGCGCTCGTGGCGGTCGTCGCCGCCCTCCTCGCCGTCTCGTTCGGAGCGCACGCGCTCGGGTACGGGCCGTCGAGAGACACGGCGGCCCCGACGGCGGATGGGGCATCGGCCCGCCCCGGAATCGTCCCGTTCCCACGGGTCGGGAGTGATGCACGCGACTTCACGCTCCCTCTGCTGCACCGGGAGGAACCGTGGCTGCGCGCCGACAGCGTGTCGCTCT
>JANQME010000138.1 GCA_028280205.1 Longimicrobiales bacterium | reverse complement strand
CTCCTCGGTGGGGAGGGCTCGCGAACGCCCGAGGTCGACGGCCCGGACCGGCCCCCCCATCGGGCGGAGCACACCGCCGGCGGCGGGGAAAGCGCCGGTCCGGCGACGCCGGGACCGGACCTGGCCGACGTACGGGGCCAGCCGGTCGCCCGTCGGGCACTCGAGATCGCGGCGGCCGGGGCCCACGACCTCCTGCTCGTCGGGCCGCCCGGAACGGGGAAGACCATGCTGGCGCGTCGACTACCGGGCATCCTTCCCCCGCTCGGCCCCGAGGAGGCGCTCGAGGTGGCGCGGGTCCACTCGGTGGCCGGTCTCTTCCAGACGCGGCGGCCGTTTCCGACGCGCCCCTTCCGTGCACCCCACCACTCGGTCAGCTACGCCGGCCTGGTCGGGGGCGGGCGCCCCATCCGGCCCGGCGAGATCAGCCTTGCGCACCACGGCGTCCTCTTCCTCGACGAGCTTCCCGAGTTCCGCCGGAACGTGATCGAGGTGCTGCGTCAGCCGATGGAGGAAGGAGAGGTGGTTCTGGCCCGCGCGGGCGGGGCGATCCGCTTCCCGGCCCGCTTCCTGCTCGTCGCCGCCATGAATCCCTGTCCGTGCGGGTTCCTCGGCGACGGGACCGACCGCTGCCTCTGCGATCCGGGTCTGGTCGCGCGCTACCGGGGTCGCGTCTCCGGCCCGCTGCTGGATCGGATCGACCTCCGCGTGGAAGTCCCGGTCCCGACTCGGGGCCTGTCCCGGTCCGACCGCGGTCCGGGAGCGCCGTGGTCTGCTCCGGGCGAGTCGAGCGTCGCCGTGGCTGCGCGGGTGGAGAAGGCACGGCGACGGCAGCATCGACGCTTCTCCGGCGTGCCCGGCGTTCATGCCAACGCAGGGATCCCGCCTGCGTTGCTGGCGCGCGTCTGCCGACCGACACCGGACGCGCTGAAGTTCCTCGACGACGCGGCGGCGCGAGCACACCTCTCGCTACGAGGGCGTGACCGGGTGCTGCGCGTAGCCCTCACGCTCGCCGACCTCGACGGACGATCGGCCGTGGAGGCGGGTCACGTCGCCGAGGCGCTCCAGTACCGAACGGGCGCGCGCGGCTGAGCGCACGGGCCTTACGCTCGCGGGTCGTGCCCGCCATCATCTTCTTCTTCACGGTCGTGACGATCTCCGGGGCGTGCTTCAGCGCGTGCGGAGCGCGGCCGTTTCCCTCCAGACCGACTTCACCCGAGCGTCGATGATCACACCGGGCATTCCATGATCCTCCTTGCCCAGCTCCCGGAGGCCGCCTCGGAAGGGTGGGCGCTGATCCCGGGCGTCTCGCCCGAGACGCAGACCAACATCGTGCTCTCGGTGCTGGTGCTGCTGCTCGTGCTCGCGGCCCGGCGGGGGGTCCTGGCGCTGGTCCACCGGCAGGTAGAGGACTCGGCGCTCCTCTACCGTTGGGCGAAGTCGTCCGGGTACGCAGCCTTCGTCGTGGCGGCGCTGGCGCTGACCCAGATCTGGTTCACCGCCATCCCATCCATCGGCACCTTCCTCGGCCTGCTCTCCGCGGGTCTGGCGATCGCGCTCAAGGACGGCGTGGCGGACCTCGCCGGATGGCTCTTCATCCTCTGGCGCAAGCCGTTCGACCTCGGACACCGCGTGCAGATCGGCCCGCACGCCGGTGATGTGGTCGACAAGAGCCTCTTCCAGTTCACGATCATGGAGATCGGCAACTGGGTCAGCGCGGACCAGAGCACCGGCCGGCTGATCCACATCCCGAACGCGCAGGTGTTCACACAGCCGCTCGCCAACTACGTGACCGGCTTCCCGTATCTGTGGAACGAACTGAAGATCCTCGTCACCTTCGAGAGCGACTGGCGCAAAGCGAAGGGGCTCATCGAGGACCTCGCGGTCGACCTCACCGTGGACATCACGCGGGAAGCCCACAGGCCCGCGCCGCGCGGCGAACAGCGCTTCCTGATCCGCTACAGGAAGCTGACCCCGGTCGTCTACGTCTCCGTGGAGGACAGCGGGGTGCTCCTGACGCTGCGGTACCTGTGCCGACCCCGGGAGCGGCGGGGGACGGCGAGCCAGATGTGGGAGCGGCTGCTCGACTCGTTCGACGAGCACACGGACGTGACGCTTGCGTACCCGACGCAGCGAATCAACCTCGCCCGCGAGGTCCTCTCGGACCCGGAGGAAGGTCCGGACGCGGCAAAGCAGGCGGGGGAAACAGTGTAGCGCCCGTCGTCGGCAAAGCTGTAGCTTGAACCGTCATGCGTCTCTTCGTCGCCCTCAAGCTCCCCAAGAAGCAAAGGACCCGGATTCACAGAGCGATCAGGGGCCTGCGGGAGGAGGAGCTTCCAGTGCGGTGGACCGATCCGGCCAACTACCACGTAACACTGAAGTTCCTCGGTGAGGTGCGCCGGGAGCGTATGGAGGGCGTCGGTGTGGCGTTGGAACAGGTCGCGGGCTCGACGAAGGCCTTCACGGTCGAGTTCGACGGATTCGGTGCCTTCCCCACCGTTCGGAGGCCGCGCGTGATCTGGCTGGGCATCGAGTCGACCCCCGAATTTCGGTGCATGAAGCAGGATCTGGAGTGGGCGATGGGTGAAGCGGGCTTCGAGGCCGAGACGAGGGCGTTCCACCCTCATGTGACGGTGGGGCGCGCGGGGCCGTCGGGGGGCGCGGGCGCCTTCCGCGGTCTCGACCGACGCCTCGCGGAGCTGGGGCTCGCGGGAGAGATCCGGGTCCACACGCTCGATCTCATGCGCAGCCATCTGTCGCGCGGGGGAGCGAGCTACTCGGTCGTTCACAGCGCGCGGCTGGCCTCCTCGTGAACGGAGTCGGCTGGCGGCGACCGGTCGGATTCGCGCTCGCGGTCGGCGTGGGACTCCTGACCGCGCAGCTCATCGGGGCGCTGCTCGTGCCCGCGTCCCGGGCCGCCGTGGCCCCCGGTGCTCCGGCCGGGCCGCGTCCTCCGGCACCCATGGTCGACGCGGGCCCCGAGGCTGCGTTCTCCATGATCGATCGGTATCACCTCTTCCGCACGGGGAACGCAGGCGCCCGCATGGAGCTCGACGGGGCGGAGCTCACGGCGCTCCTGCGGCACGCGCTCCCGGGGCTCCTTCCGCAGGGCGTCCACGACCCGACCGTCCACGTCGAGGGCCGAACGCTCGTCGTGCTCGCTCGGGTGACACTCGCCGAGCTGCCGGGCGACGGAACGCTCGAGCCGGCGTTCGCGATCATGCCGGACGAAGTGGCCGTGCGCCTCTCCGGCCGCATCGCGCACCTGCCCGGGGCGGTGGCGTTCCGCATCGATCGGGCCGAGGTGGAAGGCTTCCCGCTGCCGAACGGGGTCGTGGGTCGACTGGTGCGTGCATGGCCGGCGGGCGCGGCCCCCGGGTCCCCCGCCGCGCCGCAGCCGGCGCCCGTCGCGCCCTGGTCGGTCGACGGCACCCGCTTCGCCGTGGAGGACGGCGCGCTCGTCCTGCACCGGCACGGTCCGCTCGTCGCGAAGGCTGCGGAGGCCGCGGAGGGAAGCGGGGGTGCATAGGCGTCATTCAGCCGCCGTTCGGCTCCGCCGCGGCTGATCCGATGGCGCGCCTTCTGGTCGTGGACGACGAGGCGGGGATCCGCTCCGCGCTCGTACAGGTCTTCGAGTACGAGGGCCACGACGTCCGCGGGGCGGAGGACGGCGCCCGCGCGATCGAAGCCGCTTCGGGCTTCCGGCCCGACGTCATCTTCCTCGACGTCAAGATGCCCGGCATGGACGGCCTCGACGTCCTCGCCCGCCTTCGGGAGGAGGACCCGAGCACACCCGTGATCATGATCTCCGGTCACGGAACGATCGACACCGCGGTGGAAGCGACGCGCAAGGGAGCCTACGACTTTCTCCAGAAGCCGCTCGACACCGACCGTCTGCTGGTCACCCTGAGGCGCGCGCTGGAGCTGCGCGGCCTGACGCAGAGCGTGGCCGACCTGCGGAGCCAGGTGGAGAGCCGCTACGAGATCGTCGGCACCTCGTTTCCGATCCGGCGCGTGCTGGAGCGGATCGAGAAGGTCGCCCCGACAGACGCACGCGTGCTCGTGAGCGGGGAGAACGGCACCGGAAAGGAGCTCGTCGCACGTGCGCTGCACCGCCTCTCTTCGCGGTCGGAGCGCCCGTTCATCGAGGTGAACTGCGCGGCGATCCCCTCGGAGCTGATTGAGTCGGCCCTCTTCGGCCACATCAAGGGGTCGTTCACCGGCGCGGTCGCCGACCAGGCCGGGAAGTTCGAGCAGGCCGATACCGGGACGCTCTTTCTCGACGAGGTCGGGGACATGTCTCCCGACGCCCAGGCGAAGGTGCTGCGCGCGCTGGAAGAGGGGGTCGTCACCCGGGTGGGCGGCTCGAAGGCGGTCGAAGTCGACGTCCGCGTGATCGCGGCGACGAACAAGGAGCTGGAGCGGGAGATCGACGAGGGCGGCTTCCGTGAGGATCTCTTCTACCGCCTCAACGTCGTGCCCATCCATGTGCCCCCGCTCCGCGAGCGACGGGACGACATCCCGATGCTGGTCCAGCACTTCACCGATATCATGACGCAGCGTGAGGGCATGTCGCCCCGGAGCTTCGAGACGGCCGCGATCGAGCGGCTGCAGTCGTTCTCCTGGCCGGGCAACGTGCGCGAGCTGCGCAACACGGTGGAGCGGCTGCTCATCCTGGCCTCCGGGGACTCGGTGAGGGCCGAGGACGTGGACTTCCTCGCGACCGGTCGTTCGGGCGGAGGCGGGCTCGGGGGCGAGCTCATGTCGACGGAGAGCTTCTCGGACTTCAAGGACGGCGCCGAACGGGCGTACATCCTGCAGAAGCTGCGTGAGAACGACTGGAACGTCGCCGAGACGGCCCGGCGGATCGACATGCCCCGATCGAACCTCTACAAGAAGATCGAGAAGTACGGTCTGGTCCGCGAAGGGTGAGCGTCGGCGGGAACGGTTCCGCCCACCGGAGGCCGCCCTTCAGCGCGTGACGACCGTCCCGTTCGGCACGTCGTACAGCACCTCGAGCGAGCGGTAGTCCCGCCCGCTCATCGACGTCGCGGTATTCGTCGGGAACATCACGTCGCGCGGCTGATCCGAGTGAGGCAGTCCGAGTGCGTGGCCCATCTCGTGCGCCGCGGTGAGCCGGAGCTGAGCGGGGTCCACCGAGCCGCCGTACCCCGGCGCCCTGTACGACAGCGAGATCCCCTCGACTTCGATGCCCGAGTGCGCGCTCCACCGGGTGCGGGTCAGACCGATGCGCGACCCCCCCAGGCTCGCCTCCCACTCCACGGTGAAGTGCGGATTCCGGTCGCCCCGGAGATCCACCAGGATAGGGAAGGGGTGGTTGTTCCACGCCGTGATCCCGCGGGTGGCGGCACGCTGGAGCGCCAGCGCCGTCGTGCGGTCGAGGTTCTCCGGCAGGGGCACGTGCACGACCAGCGTACCCTCGTGACCCTTCCACCGGCGCAGTGTGAGCGCCGGCTGCTCGTCGAGCGCGGCGCACAGGTAGCCCACGTCGTGACAGAACTCGTCCGCGGGGTGGGTGGGAGGTGCCGTCGGACCGGACCCGCCCGGGCCCGACGCGGTGGCCTCCTCCTCGGGCGACCTGGCGGTCTCGCCGTCCGCCTGCCCGTCGCGCGCGAGGCCCAGCGCGCCGCCGACCAGAAGGCCGAACGCTGCGACCACCAGAGAGCTTGGACGGAGGGGGATGCGCACGGCGTGTTCCTCGACGTTCGGCGTCGTCTGCAACTTCCGATCGGGCTTCTACGTCGAAGCTAGGGAGGAGGAGTCCGGCCGACCAAGAGTTCAGGAACGCGGTCCTGGAGGTCGTGTATTGACTCGGGAGTCGTCGGGCACGCAGGGTGGGGAAGAGGCGGCAGAGCGCCGCACGACCGCAACGCGAGAAAGCGAGGGTCGGAGTGCGAGAAGGCGAGCGCGGACGAGGATCGGTAGCGGACATGCTGCGGCCCGACCGGCGCTCGCGGGCCGCGCGGATCTCGGAAAGCGCGTCGGACTGGTTCAAGTCGATCGCGATCGCGCTCCTGCTCTTCCTCGTCGTGCGCACGTCGCTGGTCGAGGCGTTCAAGATCCCGACGTCCTCGATGGAGGGCACGCTCCTCGTCGGCGACTTCCTGCTCGTCAACAAAGCGGTGTACGGAGCGCATCTGCCTGGGCTCGACGTCACCTTGCCGCCGCTGGCTGAGCCCGAGCGCGGCGACGTCATCGTCTTCCACCCGCCCCACGAGCCCGAGAAGAACTACGTCAAGCGCGTGGTGGGCGTCGCTCTGGACACCCTCGAGATGCGCGACAAGCGGCTCTACCTGAACGGATCTCCGGTCTACGAGCCGTACGCCCGGTACGTCGACGGGGGCGGCGACGCGATCCACCCCGACATGGGATGGCAGTCCCACCACCTCATCGCCTCCCCGCTGCCGGAGTATCAGCCGACCCGCGACAACTGGGGTCCGATCGTCGTGCCGGACGGACGGTTCTTCGTGCTCGGCGACAATCGCGACAACAGCGAGGACTCCCGCTACTGGGGCTTCGTGTCGCGCAATCAGATCCGGGGTCGCCCGTGGATGGTCTACTACTCGTACGAGGTTTCCGGGGACGATCCCCTGGGGTGGCTCGCCCGCGTGCGCTGGGCGCGCCTGGGCACGGTCATCCGCTGAGGTGGCATGCCGCACCCGGTCGGGCGAGACGCACGGAGCGGAGCCATTGCGCGATCCGCCCCACGTAGAGATCCTAAGCAGGCCGTCGGCGACGGGCTGCCGATGACGCCCGAATCCTTCCTCCGGATCCGCGCGCCTCGATGACCTTCTCTTCCCGCAGAGCTTCCTCCAAGGAAGGCTCGCTGGACCAGTACCTGAAGGAGATCAGCCAGTATCCCCTCATCGATCGGGCCGAAGAAGCTCGACTCGCGAAGCTCATCCGGAAGGGGGACGAGGAAGCGCTCGACAAGCTGGTCCGATCCAACCTCCGCTTCGTCGTCTCCGTGGCGAAGAAGTACCAGAACCAGGGGGTGCCCCTCTCCGACCTCATCAACGAGGGCAACCTGGGGCTGATCCGGGCCGCGCATAAGTTCGACGAGACGAAGGGCATCAAGTTCATCAGCTACGCGGTCTGGTGGATCCGTCAGGCGATCCTCCAGGCGCTCGCCGAGCAGAGCCGGATCGTACGCGTTCCGCTCAACCGGGCCGGCGCGCTGTACCGGATCGGACGTCGCAGCTCCACGCTCCTGCAGGAGCTCGGGCGCGAGCCGACCGTCGATGAGATCGCCGAAGAGCTGGACGTGTCCAAGGAGGAGATCGAGCGTACCCTCGCGATCTCGCACTCGCACCTCTCGCTCGACGCGCCCATGACGCCGGGCGAAGACAACCGGCTTCTCGACTACCTGCCGGACCAGTACTCGCCGGGCCCGGAGGAGGAGGCGTTCGAGCACGCGCTCAAGTTGACGATCGAGGAGGCGCTCTCGACGCTCAAGGAGCGTGAGGCGAAGATCCTGCGCCTCTACTTCGGTCTGGACGACCAGGACCCGATGACGCTCGAAGAGATCGGCGACATCATGGGCATCACCCGCGAGCGGGTGCGCCAGATCAAGGAAAAGGCGCTCGTGCGGCTCCGGCACGCCTCCCGCGCCCGCTTTCTCGAGACGTACCGGTAGCGTCTCCCCGCGCACGGGGCTCCGCGCAGAGCACCACCCGCTGGGTAGTGGGGGAAGTGACCCATGACCCACCCTGTCCGACGTTGACGCTTTTTCGGGCCTCGGATAGCTTAAAAGGCTTTTTCAGGACGCGCCTTTCCGTCGAATGCAGCGCATGAGAACGTTTACTCCGAAAGCCGAAGACATCGAGCACCGCTGGTGGCTCGTCGACGCCGCGGACAAGCCGCTCGGGCGGCTCGCGTCCGAAGTGGCGCGAGTGATCCGTGGCAAGCACAAGGCGATGTACACACCGCATCTGGACACCGGTGACAACGTCGTCGTCGTCAATGCCGAGAAGGTCCGGCTCACGGGCGGAAAGGCGGACCAGAAGACCTACTTCCGACACTCCGGCTACATGGGTGGGGAGAAGCACATCCCCTTCCGGCGGATGATCCAGACCCACCCCGAGCGAGTCGTCGAGCTGGCGGTCAAGGGAATGCTCCCCAAGAACGCGCTGGGCCGCTCACTCCGGAAGAAGCTCAAGGTCTACGCCGGCACCGAGCATCCGCACCAGGGGCAGCGACCGCAGCCGCTGGACATCTGACCGAAGGAAGCACCGACATGGCAGCCGAAGTGAAGGATCAGATCCAGACCGTGGGGCGGCGCAAGCGCTCGGTCGCGCGTGTGCTCCTGCGTCCCGGCTCGGGACAATGGCTCGTCAACGGAAGATCGATGGTGGACTACTTCCCCCGTCCCACGCACCAGATCCGGGTCGAGGAGCCGCTCAAGGCCGCCGAGCTCGAGACCGACTTCGACATCACGGTTCGCGTCCACGGGGGCGGCCTGACGGGCCAGTCGGACGCGGTCCGGCTCGGACTGGCTCGCGCGTTGGTCGCGCACGACGAGGAGCTCCGCGGCGCCATGCGTGAGCGTGGGCTCCTGACCCGGGATCCTCGTCAGGTGGAGCGCAAGAAGCCCGGCCGACCGAAGGCACGCAAGCGGTTCCAGTTCTCCAAGCGCTGATCGCCGACGCGTCTCCCCTCACCCATCGCACCACGGCGCGCGAGCGCGCCGCATCCTGACCGGGGCGTACATCGGCCCCACTGAGTAGACGACATGTCCGAAGTTCGACTCGATCAGCTTCTCGAGGCCGGAGTGCATTTCGGCCATCAGACGCGCCGTTGGAACCCGAAGATGAAGCCCTTCATCTTCACCGAGCGCAACGGCATCCACATCATCGACCTGCGCAAGACGCTCGATCGGCTGCAGGTCGCTCAGCAGGCGGTCCGCGAGGTGGTTCTCCGCGGCGAGCGCGTCCTCTTCGTCTGCACGAAGAAGCAGTTGCGCGGAGTCGTCGAGCAGGAGGCGCGACGCTGCGGCTCGTACTGGGTGACCGAGCGCTGGCTCGGCGGGATGCTCACCAACTTCCAGACGATCCGTCAACAGATCCGGCGCCTCAAGGAGCTGGAGCGGGGCTCGGAAGAGAATGCGTTCGAGTTCTACACGAAGAAGGAGCGCCTGATGCTCGACCGCGAGCGTCAGAAGCTCGACAAGTACCTCGTGGGCGTGAAGGACATGGGCCGCCTGCCCGGCGCGATCTTCGTGGTCGATGCCCGGCGCGAGGCGATCGCGGTGAAGGAGTCCGCCAAGCTCGGCATTCCGATCATCGCGATCACCGACACGAACGCCGACCCGGATCAGATCGACTACCCGATCCCCGGAAACGACGATGCGATCCGCTCGGTAACGCTCATCGCCACGGCCATCGCGGATGCGATCGCCACGGCGCGCCGGGAGGTTCCGGAGGACGAGCGGCGGCGGGTCGACGAGCTCGAGGCGACGACGTACTCCACCGAGACGGGCGAGACGACCGAGAAGGAGGCGCCGAAGCGCCGGCGCCCCCGACGCAAGAGGCGGCCTCGCCCCGAGGTGATCGCGGCGCACCGGAAGGACGACGACTCGGGGGACACCGATGAGCCCGAGACGTCGTCCGACGACGGAGAGACCGACGACGAAGAGGTGGCGACCTCCGCCGAAGGGGTGGCGGCGACGGCCGAGGCCACGTCCACGCCCGAGAAGAAGAACGGGTCCGAGAGCACGGCCGAAACCGAGTCCGAGGTATCCGACGGCGACGACGCGTCGGACCAGGAGGAAGAGTAGGGCTGCACCGGGATCGGCCCGCCGCGTGCGGCGGACGTGGGCGCCTCGAAGGACGTCATGCCCCGGGGCCCGAGAGGCGGCACGGCTCGACGAACCGGTCGCCTCGTTTCACGACCCGGCGTTTGGCCGGACCAGAACCCGAGAGATCACGATGAGTGAAGCCACGATGATCAGCGCACAGGACGTGAAGAAGCTCCGCGATATGACGGGCGCGGGGATGATGGACTGCAAGAAGGCGCTCACCGAGACCGAAGGCGACATCGAGAAGGCGGTCGATCTGCTCCGGGCGAAGGGCGCCGCCAAGGCTGCCAAGCGCGCGGAGAAGTCCGCCAACGAGGGCGTCATCGGGCACTACGTGCACTTCGACAACAAGACGGCCGTCATCGTCGAGGTGAACTGCGAGACCGACTTCGTCGCGAACACCGACGACTTCAAGGGTCTGGCCCGCGACCTCGCCATCCACATCGCCTCGACGAACCCTCTCGCCATCTCGTCGGAAGAGATCGACACCGACCTCGTCGATCGGGAGCGGGCGGTCTACCTGGAGCAGGCGAAGGAGGAGGGCAAGCCCGAGCACATCGCGGAGAAGATCGTCGAGGGTCGGCTCCAGAAGTTCTTCAAGGAAAGCACCCTCCTCGCTCAGCCCTTCGTGAAAGACCCCGACAGGACGATCGAGGAGCTGATCACGGACGTCTCGTCCACGGTCGGCGAGAAGATCGAGGTCGCCCGCTTCGCGCGCATGAAGGTCGGAGAGCGCTGAGCCGCAGAGGACGAACGAACCGGATCGACGAGCAGCCGTCCACGGAGGAGAGCCGATGGGAGAGGTCAGGGAACTGAGGTACCGGCGGGTGCTGCTCAAGCTCTCCGGAGAGGCCCTGGCCGGGGAGCGCGGCTTCGGAATCGAGCCCGCGGTGGTCGACCGGCTGACCGACGAGATCCGCTCCCTCGTGGAGATGGGTGTCTCGCTCGGCATCGTGATCGGCGGAGGCAACATCGTGCGGGGCGCGATGGCCTCCAAGGAGGGGATGGATCGCGTGCAGGCCGACTACATGGGCATGCTCTCGACGATCATCAACGCCCTGGCGGTCCAGGACCTCCTCGAGACGAAGGATGTCGAGACGCGGGTCATGACCGCGATCCGGATGGAGGAGATCGCGGAGCCCTACATCCGGCGGCGCGCGATGCGCCACATGGAGAAGGGGCGGGTCGTTCTCTTCGCCGGCGGGACGGGAAACCCGTACTTCTCGACCGACACGGCCGCCGTGCTGCGCGCGATCGAGATGGAGGCCGACGTCGTGATCAAGGCGACGAAGGTTCGCGGCGTCTATACGGCCGATCCCGCCGAGGACCCCGATGCCGAGTTCATTCCCGAGATCTCCTTTCAGGAGGTCGTGCAGCAGGAGCTGGGCGTGATGGACGCCGCGGCCGTCGCTCTGTGCAAGGAGAACCGGCTCCCCATCATCGTGCTCAACCTCAGCGACCGGGGGGCCGTGGCGAACGCGATTCGTGGGGAGTCCGTCGGCACGCTAGTATCGTAACGAACCACGCTACGCGGAGATCGGGATGCCCACGGTTGAAGACGCCAGGAAGCGCATGGAATCGGCTCTGGACGCCGTACGCAGAGAGTTCGCCACCGTGCGTACCGGGAAGGCGACGCCCGCGCTCCTCGACACCGTGCGTGTGGAGGCCTACGGCGGGAAGATGCCGCTCAATCAGGTCGCCACGGTGAGCACGCCGGATGCGAGCCTGATCGTGGTCCAGCCCTTCGACAAGTCGCTGATCGGCGATATCGAGCGAGGAATCCAGTCGGCCGACCTGGGCCTGAATCCGGCCAACGACGGGAACGTCGTGCGGGTACCGATCCCTCCACTCAACGAGGAGCGTCGGAAGGAGTTCGTGAAGTTGCTCCACAAGATGGCCGAGGAGGGCAGGATCTCCATTCGACATGCGCGTCGTTCGGTTCGTGAGGAGATCCACGCGCTCGTGAAGGAGCACGAGATCGGCGAAGACGAGGGTCATCGCCGGGAAGAGGCGCTGGAGAAGCTCACGCACGATTACACGGACAGGATCGAGGAACTGCTGAAGCAGAAGGAAGGGGAGGTGATGGCCATCTGACGGCCGTGCCTCGCTCTTCTTCCCGACCCACGATGTCCGACGACAGGCTGGCCCGCCTGCGCACACACGGCGACGTACCCCACCACGTGGCCGTGATCATGGACGGCAACGGTCGCTGGGCCCGGGAGCGCGGCCTGCCGCGCCCGTTGGGGCACCGCGAGGGGATGAAGGCCGTCCGGGAGACCGTCGAAGGGGCGGTCGAGGCGGGGGTCCGCGTCCTCACCCTCTTCGCCTTCTCGACCGAAAACTGGCTCCGCCCCGTCCAGGAGGTATCCGCCCTGATGGGGCTTCTGCAGCGCTACGCGCGTAACGAGCGCGACGAGCTGCGGCGGCAGGGGGTCGAGGTGCACGTCCTCGGCGACCTCGAGCGCGTGGACCCTGCGACGAGGGAGGCGGTCGACTCGATCGTGGCGGAGACCCGGGGCGGGGGTGCGCTCCGCCTCAACCTCATGATCTCGTACGGCGGCCGGGAGGAGATCGTGCGCGCGGCCCGGCTCCTGGCGGACGCCGTACGCCGGGGCGAGATCGATCCCGACCGCATCGGGCCCGACACCTTCTCCGACCTCCTCTTCACGCGCGACGTGCCGGATCCGGACCTCCTCGTGCGGACGTCGGGCGAGCACCGCATCAGCAACTTCCTCCTCTGGCAGCTCGCCTACACCGAGCTGCACGTGACCCCGGTGCTCTGGCCGGACTTCGAGCGGACCGACCTGTTCGAGGCGATCCTCGATTACCAGCGTCGAGAGCGCCGCTTCGGTCGGGTCGCGACTTCGTGAGCGGGCATCGGTTCGTCGGGCCGGATCGGGAGCACGAGTGAGCGAGCTCGGAAAGCGTTTGGCGGTCTCGGCTGTCGGGGTCCCGACCGTGCTCGGCCTCGTCTTCCTCGGTGGTTGGTTCCTCGCCGTCCCGCTGAGCGCCATCGCGGCGTGGGCCGCTCACGAGTGCTACCGCTTCGCGATGCGCAAGGACATCGAGCCGGTGGAGTGGATCGGCGCCCCGCTCGCGGCGGCCTTCGTGCTGATCGCGACCTGGCAGGGCTCGTTCACGGCCGCGGCTCCGTGGTCGCTGGCCCTCCTGGGGCTGGCCACGCTCGGCACGATGCTCGCCGTCATGTTTCGTCGCGGACCGGGCGGACACCCGCTCGGCGCCGCCTCGGTGACCGTCGTGGGCGCGGTCTACGTCGGGCTCACGCTCTCGTTCGCACCCCTCCTGCACGAGCTTCCGGCGCGGCTCGGGTGGTCGTCCGGGGACGACCCCTGGGCGGGCGTCGTCGCCGTCACTCTGCCGCTCGCCGCCACCTGGATCGGGGACGCGTCGGCGTTCTTCGCCGGCTCCGCGTGGGGACGCGACAGCGCGAAGCTCGCTCCCGGAATCAGCCCCAACAAGAGCTGGATCGGCTTCTGGGCCGGGCTGCTGGGCGCGGCAGCCGCGGCGGCCGGGTGGCATCTGATCGCGAGCGAGCGCCTGCTCGGGATGCGACTCGGCGGCCTCGGCCCCGTCACGGCGAGTGGAGTGGTGCTGGGCGTCGCGGCCGTCCTCGGGGATCTCGTCGAGTCGCTGCTCAAACGAGAGGCGGGCGTGAAGGACTCGGGCACCTTCTTTCCGGGCCATGGCGGTGTCATGGACCGGATCGACTCGCTCATCTTCACGATCCCGAGCGCCTACGTGCTCCTCGTCCTGCTCGCGTCGCTGTGAGCGAGCACCGGCTGGTGAACCCGTGATCCGCGTCGCGATCCTCGGCTCCACCGGGTCGATCGGGCGCAGCGCGCTCGAGGTCGTCGAGCGGCACCGCGATCGCTTCGAGATCGTCGCCCTGGTCGCGAATCGAAGAGTCGAATCGCTCGTGGAGCAGGTCGGGCGCTTCCGTCCGGATGTTGCGGTGGTGTGCGATCCGTCGATCGCGCGACCGGACGGGGACGGCACGACGAGCTGGGCCTCGGGCGCGGAGGCGATGCTCGAGGTCGTGGCGCGCGACGACGTGGACGTCGTTCTGAACGCGTTCGTCGGAGCCGCGGGGCTCCGGCCGACGGTCCTCGCCCTGGAGCATGGCCACCGGCTCGCGTTGGCGAACAAGGAGTCTCTCGTCGCGGGTGGGCCGATCGTGCTCGACGCGGCCCGGCGCGGGGGCGGCGAGATCGTACCGATCGACTCGGAGCACTCGGCGATCCTGCAGTGTCTCGAGGACCGGAGTGCGGTGGGTGTGCAGCGCGTGATCCTCACCGCTTCCGGCGGACCGTTCCGCGGCCGATCGGAACGCGAGCTCCATGGGGTCACCGCAGACGAGGCACTCCGGCACCCGACGTGGGACATGGGATCGAAGATCTCGATCGACTCCGCGACCCTGGCCAACAAGGCGCTCGAGGTGATCGAGGCGCACTTCCTGTACGGCCTCGACTACGACCGGATCGATGCGGTGGTACACCCGCAGTCGGTCATTCACTCGTTCGTCGAGTTCGTGGACGGCTCGGTTCTCGCGCAGCTCGGCTTTCCGACGATGGAGCTGCCGATCCTCTACGCGCTGAACCATCCGGAGCGCGTCGCGGATCCGGTCCTGCGGACGTACGACCCTGTCCGCTCGTCCCCACTCACCTTCGAGGCGATCGATCACGACGCGTTCCCGATGTTCGGCCTCGGGTGCGAGGCGGGCCGGCGGAGCGGATGCGTACCGGCGGTGTACAACGCGGCCAACGAGGTGGCGGTCCAGGCGTTTCTGGCAGATCGAATCCGGTTTCCCGAGATTGCCGTAGTCGTCGAGAAGGCGATGGAACGCCTTGGAACCTCCGGGATTTCGGACATGGAAGACGTGAAGGCCGTCGACGCGGCCGCCCGAGTGGTCGCGCGCGAGCTGGCCGCCGCACTCGGGCCAGCGAACGGGGATTCGGCGCCATGACATTCGTCGCGACCATCATCGTGCTCGGCGTGCTCATCTTCGTGCACGAGCTGGGTCACTTCTGGGCGGCCAAGGCGGTCGGCATCGAGGTTCAGCGCTTCTCGATCGGACTCGGGCCGAAGGTCTTCGGCCTCCGCCGCGGAGAGACCGAATACGTCCTGAGCGCCATCCCCCTCGGCGGGTACGTGAAGATGGGCGGGATGGACGACGAGGTGATGGAGCGCATCGAGGGGGGCGAGGTCGAGGGTGCTCCACGCGAGCCGAGCCCACGCGACTTCGACCAGAAGCCGATCTGGGCCCGCACCCTGGTGATCTCGGCCGGCGTGATCATGAACATGGTCTTTGCGCTCGGCGTCTACACCTTTCTCGCCGCGCAGTACGGTGTCCAGCACATCGACTCGACCCGGATCGGGGCCGTCGACGAGGCGCTGCTGCCCGCGGGAACCGAGGCGCTCGCGAGCGTGGAGCCGGGAAGTCGGATCGTGCGCATGGGCGGCGAGGAGGTGCGCTTCTGGGACGAGATACCGGAGCACTTCCTCTTCTCCGACCCCGGCCCGCTCGCGATCGACCTCGTGGAGCCGACGCGCACGGTCGAGATCCGCGTGCCGGTCACCGAGGAGGAACGTCGCTCGCTCGCCCGCTCGGTCCAGATCTGGATCGAGGCCGGGGCCGGCTTCAT
>JANQME010000187.1 GCA_028280205.1 Longimicrobiales bacterium | reverse complement strand
GGGTTGATCGGCTCCCCCACCGTCCCGAGGAGCCGGAGCTTCGAGAGGTCGTACTTCGCCGGCCAGTCGTCGCCCCAGCGCATGAAGGCACGGATCGCGGTCGGAGCGGTGTAGAAGATCGTGACGCCGTACTTCTCGCAGAGCTCCCAGAAGCGACCCCGGTCCGGGGTGTCCGGAGCCCCCTCGTACATCACGACCTGAGCCGCGTTCGCGAGAGGCCCGTAGACGATGTAGCTGTGCCCGGTGATCCACCCCACGTCCGCCGTGCACCAGTACACGTCGTCCTCTCGGAGGTCGAAGACGGACCTCGTGGTCGCGTAGACCTGCGTGAGATAGCCGCCCGTCGTGTGCACCACGCCCTTCGGCTTCCCGGTCGTCCCCGACGTGTAGAGGATGAAGAGGGTGTCCTCGGCGTCCATGATCTCGGCGGGACAGTCGGCCGAAGCCTCCACCAAGAGGTCGTGGTACCAGTGGTCGCGCCCCTCGACCATCGAGACCGCGGTCTGCTCGGTGAGCGCCCCGCCCCGGGCCACCACGACCATGTGCTCGACCGTGGGCGAGGACTCCATCGCCTCGTCGGCGTTCGCCTTGAGCGGCACGACGCCGCTCCGCCGCCACCCCCCGTCCGCGGTGATCAGCACCTTCGAGCTCGCGTCGTTGTTGCGGTCCGAGAGTGACTCCGGGCTGAAGCCTCCGAATACGACCGAGTGCACGGCCCCGATGCGGGTGCAGGCGAGCATCGCCACGGCCGCCTCCGGGATCATCGGGAGGTAGATCGTGACCCGGTCCCCCTTCCCGACCCCGAGCCCTTTCAACGCGTTCGCGAAGCGGCAGACCTCTTCGTGGAGCTCCGCGTAGCTGTAGCGGCGCGTGTCTCCGGGCTCGCCTTCCCAGAGGAGGGCGGTGCGGTCTCCACGACCCGCGTCCACGTGACGGTCGAGGCAGTTGTGCGAGACGTTGAGCTTGCCGCCGACGAACCACCTGGCGTGCGGGGGCGTCCATTCGAGCACCGTCTCCCACGGCTCGAACCAGTCGAGGTCTCCGGCCCACTCCGCCCAGTACGCCTCCCGGTCCGCCGCGGCACGCTCCCGGACCCCCGGGTCGGAGACGACGGCGTCGCGTGCAAAGTCCTCGGGCGGCGGGAATCGGCGATCCTCGCGGAGGAGGTCGTCGAGGGCACCCGTGTCGAGCGTCATCGATTCGAGCCTTTCGTGGAGGGCGGCGGCGGGTCCAATCTGCACGCGCACCCGAGGCGAGCAAGGACGGCCAGGCCCCGTCCCGCTACGAGGCCCCGTCCGCTCGGTCCCGGAGCTCGGCCGCGGCGACGAGGCGTTCGAAGCTCTCCATCGCCTCGCGTACGAGCCGCTCGACGGCCTCCGGGCCCGCAGACACGGCGGTGCGGGGGAAGCGGACCTTGATGCGCGCCTCGGTCTCGGCCGCTTCCGCGTCGTCCGAGACGTCCTCGAGGCGGAATCGGACGGTGAGCGGTCGACGGTAGCGCGCGTCGACGTGTCGACGGGAAAGCTCGGCGAGCCGACCGATCAGCTCGCGGCCGGACCCGATACGTCCCAGCGGCCTCAGGTCCGCCACGAGCGCCAGGTTCCCACCGACGCCTCGACTCGTCTCGTCGAGATACGCGTCCACGCTCGCCCACTCGGGACCGGACGGAGGGTGGAAGAAAAGGTAGGCGCTGCGCGTCGATTCGCCGTCCCACCGCCCTTCGAATTGGTGGCTCGTCGTCTTCTGGAGGCCCGAGAGCTCCCACCCGGAAGCCTCGACCCCCGTGCGGACCGCCTCGATGAGCGGCTCCAGCGTGAGGATGGGGGAAGAGGTCACACGCCGCCGTTCCTCGAGGTTGACACTGTTTCGCGCGGCCTTGTAACGTTCGTCAGCACGGTTGTTTACGACGCGGTGACTCATGTCTTCGACGAAGAACGAACAGGTCCTTCGAGACGCCCTCGAAGCGAACGGCCAGCGCTTCACGGAGCAGCGCGCAGCGGTGTTCGGCTTCCTCGCGAGCACCGATACCCACCCGACCGCCGACGAAGTGTTCCTGGCCGTCCGGCGCGATCTCCCCGCGATCTCGCTCGCGACGGTCTACAAAAGCCTCGAGACGCTGGTGGGGTGCGGTCTCGCCGTGAAGCTCACCTACGCCGACCAGTCCGCCCGCTACGACGGTCGCACCGATCCACACCATCACGCCCGCTGCATCTCCTGCGGCCGTGTCCTCGATCTCCTGGGCGACGTCTCCCGGCACGAGATCGACGGTCTGCACAGCCCCGAAGGAGGCTTCACGGTGACGGGCTATCGGCTCGAGCTCTCCGGCTACTGTGCCGACTGCGTCCCAGCCGGGTCCGACGCACCGGCCGCCTGAGGCCTCGACTCCTCCCGCCATGCCGCGTCCGAGACGCCGCTCGCCCGCGGCCGGGTGCCGGAGCGCCCTGCTCCTCCTTGCGCTGGGCTTCCCGCCACTCGCTTCCGACCCCGCCGCGGCGCAGTCGGATGTGGACGTGCTCGGTGCTCGGCTCGAAGGCATCTTCGACGCGTACCGGTGGGGCGACGCCCGATGGGGGGTGCTCGTCGTCTCGCTCGATTCGCGGGACACCGTGTTCGCGATCGAACCGGACGCGCCCCTGGCGCCGGCCTCCAACGTCAAGCTTCTCACCTCCGCGGCGGCGCTGCGTGTCTTGGGGCCCGAGTACCGCTTCCGTACCTGGCTCCTGGCCGATGGCCCCGTGCGCGACGGCGTGGTCGACGGGAACCTCGTGCTGTACGGGACCGGCGACCCGGGGATCTCCGACCGTTTCTACGGGAGCAAGACCGAGGTCTTCCATCGGCTGATCGATCAGCTCGAGCTCGCGGGGATCCGATCGGTCACGGGCGACGTGGTCGCGGATGCCTCCTTCTTCGCCGGCCCGACTCGCCACCAGGGGTGGGAGTCGCGCGACCTGAACGAGCACTTCGCGGCCGCAGTCTCGGCGCTCTCGTACAACGAGAACGTGGTCTCTTTCCGGATCCGGCCGGGCGACGTCGGCGGCGCCCCGAGGGTGGAGACGATCCCGCCGCACTCCGCGCTCGACGTCGTGAACGAGGCCGAGACC
>JANQME010000121.1 GCA_028280205.1 Longimicrobiales bacterium | reverse complement strand
ACGGATTCGGCGCCCGCGGCTTCGGGGACATGTCGCTGGCCGAGGTCGTCGAACGCACCGGCCTCCCGGAGGACGGCGCGGAGCGGGCACGCGCCCGCGACTTCTCGGAGCCGTTCATCCTGGAGAACGAGGACCGGCTGCCCGAGCTGGAGCGCGCGGCCCGGCGCGCCGGCTTCTCGCTCACCCGAGGCGGGCGCTTCCACCACCTCATCGGCGCCGAGCAGGACAAGGGGGAGGCGGTGAGACGGATTCGTGACGCCTACGCATGGAACGAAGTCGGGCCATGGAGTACGATTGGTCTGGGGGATGGGCCGAACGACCTTCCGATGCTGGAAGCGGTCGACTACGCCGTCGTGATGCCGGTGCGGGGGCGGGAGGCGGTCCACGTCGACGCGACGCATGCGCGCGTCGCGCCAGAGCCCGGCCCCACCGGCTGGGCGGCGTCGCTGTCGAGCCTCATCGACGAACTCGAAGGGTAAGGGGCACGATGGCCGACTTCTTCCAGAACGGCGTGATCGCCACGTTCCAGCGTCTCGGCGATCGACCGCTCGATGACCTCGAGGCCGAGCTCGCCGACATCTCGGAGCGACAGAAGATCGCGCTCATCCTGCCGGCCCTCTATTCGGAGTTCGAGGGCCCCGCGATGCCCCACATCGTGGAGCAGCTCAAGGGTGCCGAGTACATCCACCGCATCGTGCTGTCGCTCGACCGGGCGAGCGAGCAGGAGTTCGCCCGCGTGAAGGACTTCATGGGCGAGCTGCCGCAGACGGTGGACGTCATCTGGAACGACGGCGAGCGAATCCGCAGCATCCTGCGGCAGCTCGTCGAGGCGGACTTCGAGGCTGCCGAGCAGGGGAAGGGCCGCGGCGTCTGGCTCTCGGTCGGGTATGCGCTCACGGACAAGCAGACCCGGACGTTCGCGCTCCACGACTGCGACATCGTGAACTACGACCGCGAGATGCTCGCTCGGCTGGTGTACCCGATCGCCCATCCGGGAACCGACTTCGAGTTCTCCAAGGGCTACTACGCGCGGGTGAAGGACCGGCTGCACGGCCGCGTCACCCGGCTCTTCTTCACGCCGCTCGTGCGCGCCCTGACGCACATCACCGGGCCGCTCAACTTCTTTCAGTACCTCGATTCGTTCCGGTATCCGCTCGCGGGCGAGTTCGCCTTCATCCGCAGCCTGGCGAGCGGGATCCGCATCTCGCCCACCTGGGGACTCGAGGTCTCGATGCTGGGCGAGGTCTTCGAGAAGACGACGGTGGGGCGGGTCTGCCAGGTCGAGATCGCGGACGACTACGACCACAAGCACCAGAGCCTCGTGCCCGGGGATCCCGAGCAGGGGCTGGGGCGCATGGCGTTCGAGATCGCCACGACGCTCTTCGGCGTCGTCGCGCAGGGCGGTGTCGTGCTCACGCCGTCGATGTTCGGGACGCTCCTCGCCAGCTACATGCGCGAAGCGCGTCTCGCGATCGAGAAGTACAACGCCCTCTCGATGCTCAACGGCCTCCCGTACCACCGGCACGGTGAGATCGAGGCGGTCGAGACCTTCGTCGAGGCGATCCGGGCGGCCCAACTGCGCTTCCTCGAGGACCCGATCGGCGTGCCCATGCTCGCGTCCTGGGCGCGCGTGCGTGCGGGGCTGCCCGAGATCTCCCGGGCGCTGGCCGGGGCGGTCGAGGCGGACAACGTGCGCTCGGTGGCCGTGCCGACCGGCTGACCCAAGGGGGGCGCCGAGCGCGGCCTGCTCGACGGAGGATGAGGTCAGGGCTCCCCGTCGGCTCGCGGCAGCGCGAACGCGACCACGTAGTCGCCCGAGGTCCCGATCCCGCTGCGTCCGCCCGCGGCGATGACCACGTATTGTCGGCCCCCGTGGCGGTACGTCATGGGGGCAGCCTGACCGCCTGCGGGCAGCTCGGCCTCCCAGAGGGTCTCGCCGGTGCTCGTGGCGAAGGCGCGGATCCGGTCGTCCTGTCCCGCGGCGATGAAGGTGAGTCCTCCCGCTGTGGCGAGCGGACCGCCGAACGCCAGCGAGCCCCAGGCCTCCGGCCCGAGCTCTCCGGTCTCGGGATCCGCCGGTCCCCGACCGAGCGGACGCTCCCACGCGAGCGTCCCGGCGTCCAGGTCGACGCCCACGAGCTTCGACCACGGCGGCGGCGAGCACGGGATCCCGCTCGGCGCGAGGAGCGGCATCCGGGTCATCCCGTACGGCGTACCACCCTGGCGGGCGTACTCCAGGCCCTCCTCGGGTGCCTCGAGTGAGGCTTCGAAATCGGCTCGGCGGTGGAGCTGGACGAACATCGCCAGCCGCTTGACCGGGACGACCAGCATCTGGCGCTCGGGGTCCCACGCCATCCCGTCCCAGTTCATCCCGCCGGCGAAGCCCGGCCACATGAGCGTCCCTTCGAGCGACGGCGGCGTGTAGATACCGTCGAAGCGGAGCCGTTCGATCCAGTCGCGGCAGAACGCCCGATCCTCTTCGTCGATTCCGAAGGCGTCGTCGGGGGTCAGCGACGTGGTGTGCAGCGGAGGTGGGGCGACCGGGAACGGCTGCGTCGGCCACGTCGTCTCGCCGGGCACGTCGCTGGTCGGGACCGGCCGCTCCTCGACCTCGATGAGCGGCTCACCCGTCTCGCGATCGAGCACGAAGATCATCCCCATCTTCGTGCCGACGGCCACGGCGGGCACGGAACCGCCGTCGCGCTCGAGGTCGATCAGCACCGGCTGGGACGCCACGTCGTAGTCCCACAGATCGTGATGCACGACCTGAAAGGACCAGACCACCTCGCCGGTCGAGCCGCGTAGCGCCACGACCGAGTTGGCGAAGTCGTTCCGCCCGGGCCGATCGCCGCCGTAGAAGTCCGGAGCGGCGCTCCCGGTGGGGAGGAAGACGAGGTCGCGCTCCGGGTCGGCCGAGATGATCGACCAGACGTTGGCCGCCCCCGTCTCCCGTGCGCCCTCGGGCGTCCAGGCGTCCCACGCCGGGTGGTCCGCGGCGCGCGGGATGGGGTCGAAGCTCCAGCGCAGCTCGCCCGTCCGCGCGTCGTACGCGCGCACCACCCCCGACTCGACGTCCTTTCGGCGATTGTCCCCGATCGCGGAGCCGACCACCACGACCCCGTTCAGCACGGCGGGTGGCGAGGTGATCAGGTAGTCCCCCGCGTCGACCTCGCGAGCGCCGAGCGCGACGCCACGGTCGAGCGCGATCTCGCCTCCGTCCCCGAACGCGCGACACGGGTCGCCCGTGGCACCGTCCAGCGCGATCAGACGCGCGTCGATCGTGCCGAGGTAGACGGAGCGCCGGCACGGGGTGTCGACGGGTGCCTCGTCGTCCAGCCACGTCGAGACCCCCCGACTGATGAGATCTTCGGAGTACGGGCGGGTAACGTCGACACCCGGGTCGTAGCTCCACCGCTCGCTGCCGGATGCCGGATCGAGCGCGAGGACCCGGTTCGCCGGCGTCGACACGTAGAGCGTGCCGTCCACCATGAGCGGCGTCGTCTCGAAGCGGATGGCGTCGCCGTGGCAGGCGCCGCACGCCCCGGCGGCCCGGACGTCGTCGGCGATCTCGACGCCTTCGTGGCTCCCGGTCCGGTCGAACATCTCGGGCGGGAAGTCCCTCGTGCGCGCGGTCCAGGCGACCTCGAGCCGGTGCACGTTCGTCGTGTCGATCTCGGCGAGGTGGGCGTATTTGCTGCCGCCGGGGTCGTTTCCGTAGTGGGCCCACTCGTCGTGCGCGGCGGCGGGCTCGGCCGGCGATCCCGCCGGGGACGACGCACCCTCGTTCGACGGTGTGCAGGCCGTGGCGAGGAGGACGCCGCTCAAGAGCGCCTCGGTGGCCGGAACGAAGTGCCAGGGCCATGTGGTTCGGGTCATTCGTCGACTCTCCATGGGGGTGGTCCGGCCGGACCGCTCCGAATGTCGCCAGGCCCGGTCGACACGTTAATATGCGTGATGCATATTAGGGTGCCAACATCCGCTCCCCCCATCCGTACCGAGGCCGGCCATGCCTCCTTTCGAACGACCGCTGAAGCCGCTTCACCACCTGATCCTGCTGCTGCTCGCGGAAGAGCCCACGTACGGAATCCGTCTGATGGAGCGGATCGAAGAACGCTCTGGGGGTGCGCTCGCTCCGAACGCCGGCTCCCTCTACCGCACGCTCGCCCTGCTCGTGAGCGAGGGCCTGGTGGAACCCGTCGGGGTCGAGCGACCGGAGGGCGCCGGTGCGCCCCGCAAGAACTACGGCGTCACGAGCGAGGGACTGAGCCTCCTGCGCGAGGAGGCACGGAGGCAGGCCGAGCTCGTGCAGGCAGCTCGTGCGCTCGATCTGCTCGGGGGCGCTTCGTGATGCAATGGCTCTGGCGATCCCTCCTGCGCCTCTACCCGCGCGCGCATCGGCGGGAGTACGGGGAGGAGATGCTTGCCGCGCTCTCGTTCCGTCACCACCGCGCGGGGGGTGGCGTCCGGGCCACCGTCTCGTCGATGTGGGACCTGGCGGCGGGAGCCGTCGGTGTGTGGAACGATCGTCTGAGGAGGGCAGCGATGGGCATGGGAAGAGGATGGATTCTCGACGCGAGGTTCCTCGCCCGCTCGCTTGGGCGGAGCAAAGGGTACGTCGCGACCGCGATCGCCGTGCTGGCCTGTGCCGTAGCGGCGAATGCGACGGTGCTGAGCTACGGAACGGCGACGCTCCTATCGCAACCGTCGTGGTCCGACCCCGCTTCCGTCATGGTGGTGTGGGGGAGCAATCTCGAGAACGGGCAGCGCCGGGACGTGATCTCCGGTCCGAGCTATCTCGACCTGAGGGACCGTGTCTCCGCGCTCGAGCCGGTCGCCGCCGTTCACGACGGCGGCGCCTATCTGATCGAAGACGGCCGACCCGAGATCCTGGACGCACTCGAAGTCACGGTCGAGTTCCTGGGCCTTCTGGGGGTCGAGCCGATGCTCGGCCGGGACTTCGACGAGCGGGAGCGGATGTCGGGCGGGGAGCGCTCGGTGATCGTAACCCACGGCTACTGGCGGGACCGATTGGACCGTGATCCGGACGCGCTCGGCAGAGCTCTGCCGTTTGCGAGCGGACCGCGCACGATCGTGGGCGTGCTCCCGGAGGGCTTCGAGTTTCTGGGGCCCGCGGCCTTCCTGATCCCGCTGCACGACGACGTGCTCGGCGCGGACGAGCGCAGCCGCATCCACTACTACGTGTTCGGACGGCTGGTGGACGGGGCGTCCATCGGAGACGCCGCGCTCGAACTCGACGAAGTGGCCCGGGCCATCGTCCTCGAACACTCGGGGTTCGAGGGCTGGAGCTTTCTCGTCGAGCCGTTCGAGGCGGTCTCGGTCGAGGCGGTGAGACCGGCTCTCGTGACGCTGCTGCTGACCGTGACTCTCGTGCTCTTCGTCGCGCTCGTGAACCTGGCGACCCTCTTCCGCATCCGAGCCCTGGCTCGAAGTGACGAGCTGACCGTGCGCAGGGCCCTCGGCTCGGGGCGGCTGAGGCTGGCTCGTGTCCTCACCCTGGAGACGACGGTTCTCGCCACCGTCGGCGCGACCCTCGGGCTGCTTGCCACCCCGTTTCTCCTGGACCGCGTGCGTGCCATGGTGCCGCCGTGGGTGCCGGTGCCCGAGTCGGCCATGAGTATTCCCGTGCTGCAGGCCGAGCTCACACCGAACCTCGCGGCCGCGACGATCATCGGCACGGTGATCGGTGCCGTACTCCTGAGCGCACCCACCCTCGGTGGAGCTCTTCGTCGCTCGGCTCAGCCACTCTCCGGGCTTCGAGTCCACTCGAGCCTCCAGGGAGTCCGTCTGCTCGTGGCTGTCGAGGTCGTCGCCGCGACGGCGCTATGCATCGGGGCAGGCCTCGCGGTCCGGTCCGCGCACTCGCTGCTCGCGACCGACGTCGGTGTGGAGCCGGAGGGAGTCCTCACCTTGTACGTGGGCGACGTGTGGGAACGAGCCGCGTCCGAGCGCACCTCCTACTTCCGCCAGATCGTGGAGGCGGTGGAGCGGCTGCCCGGGGTGCGACGGGCCGGCGTCACCGGCTACGTCGACTTCCAGGCCGAAGACGACTATGCCGGCATCGTCCTCCTCGACCGTGAGACCCGGCCCGGCACCGAGCTCCGCGAGCAGTGGCGGCGCGTCGACGAGGGGCTCTTCGAGGCTGCGGGTATGACGGTCCTGCAGGGTCGAGCCTTCGTCTCGACCGATTTCCAGGGCGAGCCCGCGGTCTCGATCGTGAACGAGGCCTTTGCAGCGCGGCACTATCCCGCACGTTCCCCGGTCGGAGAGCGGCTCGTGTTGTCCGACGAGGCCTACGGGGAGCTGAAGATCGTGGGCGTGCTCCGCGACGTCCGATCCCTCGGCCCTGCAGCGGCTGCGCCCCCCATGCTGTACGCGCCGTACCAGGGCAACGTCCGTGGGACCCAGGGGATGTACGTGCGCGTCGACGGCGATCCGATGGGGATGGCCGAGTCCATCCGGGACGCGGTCTGGTCCGTCGACTCGTCCCAGCCCGTGATGGGCGTTGCGCCGTTCCAAGAGCTTGTGGCCCGGTGGATCGCGATCCCGATGGCCACGCGCACTCTGGTGCTGTCCCTCGCCCTTCTCACCGCGTTCCTCTCCGCGGTCGGTGTCTTCGGGGTCGTCGCGTACGCAGTGCGGACACGCCGCTCGGAACTCGGCGTTCGGATGGCGCTCGGCGCGTCGCCCGCCCGGCTGGAGGCGGACCTCGTCGCGCGGATGGCGCCCGTCGCCACTGCGGGCTTCTTCGTCGGCACCGTCCTGGCGGTCACGGCCGCCCGTGGCGCGCGCTCCGTGCTCTACGGCGTCGACCCGATCGATCCCCTGTCCATCCTGTTCGCGCTCGTCGCGATGGGACTGGCGATCGGCCTCGCGACCTGGCTTCCCGCTCGACGGGCGGGGAGAATCGATCCCTCGGAGGCGATGCGCGTGGACTGACCGGACCGGACACGCCCATATTCCGGCGCTGCTCGAACGGAGTCGCGGATCCTTTCGGAAATGAGAAGGCTTGAGCCAGGACATTGCCGCGCCCGCCGCTGAGACATCTCGGTCAGGTGGGTCGACTGCGCCGGAGCCGGCAACGACGCCATGGACCCCGTCCGATTCCGCGGAGCTCTACCGTGTCGACGGGTGGAGCCAGGGGTACTTCTCGGTTTCGAGCCGGGGCACGCTTCTCGTGCACCCCGACGCGGATCCGGAGCGGTCGATCGACCTCCACGAGGTCATGCGCGGGCTCGCGGCGCGCGAGGTGGGCACGCCCGTCATCCTCCGCTTTCCCAGCGTCCTCGAGCACAGGATGCGCGAGCTGCGACAGGCCTTCGACGACGCGATCGAAGAGGCGGAGTACCAGGGCGACTTCGCCTGCGTGTACCCCATCAAGGTCAATCAGGAGCGGCACGTGTGCGAAGCCGTGCGCGACGTGGGCGCGCGCATCGGTTTCGGCCTGGAGGTGGGCTCGAAGCCGGAGCTGCTGGCGGGGCTCGCCCTGACCCGGGGCCACAACGGCATGCCGCTCGTGTGCAACGGCTTCAAGGACGCCGAGTACATCGAGACCGTGGTCCTGGCTGCGAAGATGGGCCGATCGATCCACCCGGTCGTCGAGCAGGTCCACGAGCTCGAGCTCCTGGCCGCCGCGGCGCGCGAGCACGACGTCCTGCCTCGCTTCGGCATCCGCGCCAAGCTCGCTGCTCCGGGCGTGGGCCGCTGGGCCGGCTCGTCGGGGATCCGGGGGAAGTTCGGTCTGACGGTCGGGGAGATCCTGCACGCGGTCGAGGCACTCCGGGAGCTCGACCTCCTCGACGGCCTGCACATGCTGCACTGCCACGTCGGCTCGCAGATCTTCGACATCCGCGCGGTGAAGTACGTCGTGAGCGAGATGGTCCACCTCTACGTGGAGCTGAGGCGGGCCGGCGCGCCCGTGGAGATCCTGGACTTCGGAGGAGGACTCGGGGTCGACTACGACGGCTCCCGGAGCACGACCGAGTCCTCGGTCAACTACTCGCTCGGTCAGTACGCGTCCGACATCGTCCACCGCGTGAAGGCGGTGTGCGACGAGGCGGGTGTGCCCCATCCGCGGATCATGACGGAGTCCGGGCGCGCCCTGGTCGCGTACGCGAGCGTGCTCGTCTGTGAGGTCATCGGGAGCCGGGTCTTCCGGGTCGAGCCGGACGAAGCGCTCGTGGCGGCGGCGCTGTGCGCGGACGAGCCGGCACAGCCACTCCTCGACGTGCACGACGCGTGGCAGCGGCTGGACGGCACGGACGACGCGGAAGAGCTCTCCGAGATCTACGCCGACGCCGAGCACGCGCTCGCCGAGGCGATGAACCTCTTCACCCTCGGGTACATGGATCTACGAGCCCGGGCCGCGTGCGAGGAGCTCTTCTGGGCCGTAGGCAGCGCGGCGCTCGAGCGTCTGGGCGACGAGCTGCCGGAGTCGCTTTCGCACCTCCCGGACAGCCTCTCCGACCTCTACTTCGTGAACCTGAGCGTCTTCCAGTCGCTCCTGGATTC
>JANQME010000115.1 GCA_028280205.1 Longimicrobiales bacterium | reverse complement strand
CACGACCCGGCGCGGGGCATACAGACGCGTCGCGACCAGAGCGGTGCTCCGGCCCGCGTTCTCCATGAGGACGGGCTGCGGCACGCCGGTCTCGACGATCGCGCGCTCGTCGAACGCCTCCGCCTCGTGGGCGGTCTGGGCACGCACGACTCCGCGGCCGAACGGCCGGGGGCCGGGAACGGAGGGGCTCATGGGGCTTTCGAAGGTGCCACGCGGAGCCGCGCGGCCGGTGCGTGACGTGCGCTACTTGTACGACTGACCGATCTGCCGGCCCAGCGTGATCTCGCCGTTGTCGATGCGCAGGTTGAAGCCGCACTCGGGGTTCGAGCAGACCCACGCCTTGTAGCGGATCGGGGCTCCATCCCTGCCGTAGTCCGAGAGCGGAAGCAAGAGTCCCCCGTCGCACTTCTGGCAGCGAGGAAACCCGTGTACTGCCTCCATGTCCATCCCCTCCCCTTGGGTTGACGGCCGACGCCGTCGGTGTGCCCGCACGCGGGCGTGTCTTGGAACTGCGGTCCCGCTCGACGCGGAACGACGATCAGCTGAGCGCGCTCCAGGGGTAGTTCGTCTCGAAGGCCTCTTCGAAGTCGAACAGATCCGCGAAGTCCTCGGGCCGGTCTTCGTCCTCCTTCACGAGCAGCCCCTGCTCGACCATCGCGAAGACGACGCGCCCCACATCCTCCGTTCCGTGGATCCCCCAGTACTCCAGCACGGCTTTGGCGAGAAGTCCGTACTGACCGATCGCGAGCTCCCGAACGCCTTCGGTGAGCTCACGCCCCGAGATGTGTCGGGGCTCGTCGAGAGATTGGATGACCGAATGCAACGCCCGCATGACGAACTCGTAGGAGCGCGCGTGGAAACGCGGATTCCGCTCCTGGAGCTGGTCGAGCACGTCGTCCCGGAATTGCAGTTCGTTCATGCTGAGAATCTGTGCTCACCCGTTAGGCTTCGCCACCCTCGGCGCGCGGCGCCGATCGAGCGTGTAACGGATCGGTGACGAGCCGCCGCTCAGACGCGGAGGGCCTCGGGGAACAGAGGGAAGGAGGTGCTCATCTCGCGCACCTCCTCCCGGACGCGGGAGATCCGTTCGCTGTCCGCCGGGGAGGACAGCACCTCGGCCATCCAGTCCCCGATCCGCTCCATCTCGGGCTCGCGCATGCCCCTCGAGGTGAGCGCCGGTGTTCCGATGCGCAGACCCGACGTCACGAACGGCGAGCGAGCCTCGCCCGGCACGGTGTTCTTGTTGACCGTGATGCCGGCCGCCTCGAGCGCGGCCTCGGCGTCCTTGCCGGTGAGCTCCTCGTGGCTCCCCCTCAGGTCGACGAGGAGGAGGTGGTTGTCCGTACCTCCGCTCACGAGGCGGAAACCGTGCTCGACCAGCCGCGCGCCGAGCGCGCGTGCGTTCGCCACGACCTGTCCCGCGTAGACCGGGAAGTCGGGGCTGAGCGCCTCGCGGAACGCCACGGCCTTGGCCGCGATCACGTGCATGAGGGGACCGCCCTGCATGAACGGGAAGACCGCCTTGTCGATCGCCTTGGCGTGCTCCTCCGTGCAGAGGATGAGACCGCCCCGGGGCCCGCGCAGCGTCTTGTGTGTCGTGGTGGTCACGATGTCGGCGTGCGGGACCGGAGACGGGTGGTGGCCCGAGGCGACGAGGCCGGCGATATGCGCCATGTCCACCAGGAGCGGTGCGTCGATCTCCCGCGCGATCCTCCCGAACGCCTCGAAGTCGATGATCCGGGTGTAGGCGCTCGCGCCGGCCACGATGAGCTTCGGACGCTCCCGCAGCGCGATGTCACGCACCTCGTCGTAGTCGATGCGGCCGTCGTCTTCGCGCACGCCGTAGAAGACCGGCTCGAAGAGCCGACCGCTGAAGTTGACCCGCGCGCCGTGCGTCAGATGGCCCCCGTTGCTCAGATCCATCCCCAGGATCCGGTCGCCCGCCTCGATGAGAGTGAAGTAGGCGGCCATGTTGGCTTGAGCACCCGAGTGGGCCTGCACGTTCGCGTGCTCCGCCCCGAAGAGCTCGACCGCGCGGTCACGCGCCAGGTTCTCGGCGACGTCGACGTGCTCGCAGCCGCCGTAGTAGCGCTTCCCCGGGAGCCCCTCGGCGTACTTGTTGGTCAGGACGGAGCCCATCGCCTCGAGCACGGCGCGCGACACGAAGTTTTCGGAGGCGATCAGCTCCAGACCCTCCGACTGCCGCGCCTCCTCGCGCACGAGGACGCCGTGGATCTCCGGATCGGTTCCGGCGAGGTGTGCGAGCGCTTCCTTCATCTTGGTGGGCGCTACCATGTACGGTGGAGGTGGCGGACGCGCCCCAGGCGCTCTTCGGCGAGGCGCGTCGCGGCGGCGTTGGTGTCGGATCCTTCTGTGGCGGCGAGCTCGAAGATACGCAGGAGCGTGTGGTAGATCTCGCCCGCCTTCGCCTTGGCGCGCTCCGCGGTCCAACCGAGGATCTCGCCGTAGACGTTGATCAGGCCCCCGGCGTTGATCACGTAGTCCGGGGCGTAGACGATGTCCCGCTCGAGCAGGGCCGGTCCGTGCACCGCGCTGCGCGCCAGGATGTTGTTCGCCGCGCCGGCGATGATGTCGACGGTGAAGCGCTCGAGCGTGTCGTCGTTCACGACGGCGCCGAGCGCGCACGGCGCGAAGATGTCGGCGTCCACGTTGTAGATGGTGTCCGGGTCGACGGCCGTGGCTCCGAACTCCTCGACCACCCGCTCCACCGATGCCTGGTCGATGTCGGTCACGGAGAGCCGAGCCCCTTCGGCCGCGAGATCCTCGCAGAGGTGGTAGCCTACGCTCCCGAGCCCCTGGACCGCGACGTGCCGGTCCGCGAGCGAGTCGTCGCCGTAGCGGAACGCGGCGGACGCCTTGATCCCCTGGTACACGCCGTACGCGGTCACGGGCGACGGATCGCCCGAACGCCCGTGCAGTCCCACGACGTGCTCCGTCTCCATCGCCACGTAGTCCATGTCGTCGGGCGAGGTCCCGACGTCTTCGGCGGTGATGTAGCGCCCATCCAGCGACTCGACCGCCCGGCCGTGTGCCCGGAAGATCATCTCGCGATCGGTGGTCCGATTGTCCCCCCAGATGACCGACTTGCCGCCCCCGAGGTTCAGCCCCGTGACCGCCGCCTTGAAGGTCATGCCACGCGAGAGGCGGAGCGCGTCGATCGTCGCGTCGCGGTCGCACTCGTAGTCCCAGAAGCGCGTGCCCCCGAGCGCCGGCCCGAGGGTGGTGTCGTGGATCGCGATGATGCCGCGATACCCGAACTCGGGGTCGTTCCAGAAGACGAGCTGCTCGTGCCCGCCTTCCGTCATCAGGTCGAACGTCACCATTCGCTCCTCGTATTCAGGAACGCGCGTCGCCCGAGTCCCGCAGGATCTCGCCCGCGATGACGCGCCGCATGATTTCGCTGGTGCCTTCGTAGATCTCGGCGCCCTTGGCGTCGCGCATGAGTCGCTCGACGGGGTAGTGCCGCATGTACCCGTAGCCACCGAAGATCTGCACGGCTTCGTCCGCCGCGAACGAGGCGGCCTCGGAGGCGGCGAGCTTGGCCATGGCGGCCCGCGCCGTGACGCCGGCGGCGCCCGTCCGGAGCGTGCCGTTGCGCGTGGCCGCCCACGCGTGCGCCGCCTCGTGGGCGAGGGCCCGCCCGCCCGCGACGCGGTGGGCCGAGTCCGCCAGCTTCGCCTGCAGCGCCCCGAAGCGGCCGATCGGCGTGCCGAACTGCTCGCGCTCGAGCGCGTAGCGTGCCGCATGCTCGAGGGCGGCCCGTCCGATGCCGACCGCCTGGATGGCGATCCCGATGCGACCCAGATCGAGCGCCTCGAGGGCGTAGCGCAAACCGGCGTCGGCCTCACCGACGAGGGCGTCGGCCCCGACGTGGACGCCGTCCAGTCGGACGCGCACCGTCTCCGAAGCGCGCAGCCCCATCGTCTTCTCGCGGGCGCCCGGCCGGTACCCCTCGGAGTCCGTGGGTACGAGGAACGCCCCGAGGCCGTCTTCCGATGTGCGGGCGAAGGTGAGCACCACGCCGGCGCGCACGCCGTTCGTGACCCAGCGCTTCTCCCCGTCGAGCCGCCACCCTCCACCGTCGCGCTCCGCGACCGTGGACACCGAGGACGGATCCGAGCCGGCGTCGGGCTCGGAGAGCGCGAAGGCCGCGAGCGTCTCGCCGGACGCGAGCGCCGGCAGCCACCGCCGCTTCTGCTCCTCACTTCCGTGGCGCAGGAGGATCTCCACGACCGGCCCGCAGTGGATCGCGACCGAGAGCGCGACCGCCGCGTCACCCCACGCGATCTCCTCGAGGACGTGCAGGTAGGTGGGGAGGTCGAAGCCGAGGCCCCCGTACTCCTCCGGAACGAGCATGCCCAGGAAGCCGGACCCGGCGAGCGCCGCGAAGATCTCGTCGGGCAGGGCGCGGGCGGCGTCCCACTCGGCCGTCGCCGGCCGGAGCTCGGCGGACGCGAAGTCGTGGGCCAACTGCTGCAGCTCGCGCTGCTCGTCGCTCATCGTCGGGGTCACCGTGGCCCTCCGGTCAGTCGTAGACATAGAAGCCGTGTCCCGCCTTGCGCCCGAGCCACCCGGCGGCGACGTACTTCCTGAGGAGAGGACAGGGGCGGTACCGGTCGTCGCCGAGCTCGCGGTGCAGCACCTCGAGGATGTTCAGGCAGGTGTCGAGACCGATGAGGTCGGCGAGCGCGAGCGGACCCATGGGGTGGTTCATCCCGAGCTTCATGACCGTGTCGATGGCCTCCGGCTCGGCGACGCCCTCCATGAGCGCGAACACCGCCTCGTTGATCATCGGCATCAGAACCCGGTTCGAGACGAAGCCCGGGAAGTCGTTGACCTCCACAGGCGTCTTGCCGAGCTGCTCGGAGAGCGCGACGGTCGCGGCCGTCGTGTCGTCCGAGGTGGCGAGCCCCCGGATGACCTCGACGAGCTTCATGAGCTGCCCCGGGTTCATGAAGTGCATCCCGATGACGCGCTCGGGCCGCCGGGTGCGGGCCGCGATCTCGGTGATCGAGATGGACGAGGTGTTCGACGCGAGGATCGCGTGCTCGTCGGCGACCCGATCGAGCGTCTCGAAGATCGAGTACTTGAGCTCCGCCTTCTCCGGGACGGCCTCGACGACGAGATCCACGCCGACCGCGCCGGCCTCGAGGTCGTTCACGGTCTCGATGCGCTCGAGCGTCGCGTCTCGCGCCGCTTCGTCGAGCACCTCCTTACGCACCTGACGGTCGAGGTTCTTCGCGATCGTCGCGACGGCACGCTCCAGTACCTCCGAGGAGACGTCGACGAGCCGAACGGACTTTCCGTGTTGCGCCGCGACGTGCGCGATCCCGTTGCCCATCGTTCCGCCGCCGACCACGGCGATCCGCTCGATTCCCATTCTGTGGTTTCCGGTCCCCTTTCCTGAGTGCGTGCTGTGGTGATGCGGGCCCGGGCCCACGGACAGATCAGTCCTCGGAGCCGCCGACTCTGCGGAGGGAGAGGACGCCGAAGAAGGCGACGAGGATCTTGATCCCGTCTCCGACGAGGAAGGGCGCCACGCCGACAGCGAAGGCACCGGCCACGCCCCGGCCGGTGAGCGCGGCGAGCTGCGCGAGGCCGCCCAGGTACATCGTGGCTACACCGGCTACGAGCCCGATCAGGAGCCGGGCCGCCCCGGCGTCCCGGGCACCGATCCGGCCGGCCACGTACGCCGCCGCGGGGGCCGCCAGGAGGTAGCCGCCGGTCGGGCCCAGCAGCCACGGGAGCCCGGCTCCACCGTTCGAGAAGACCGGGGCGCCGAGCGCTCCGACCGTGACGTACGCCGCCATGGCGAGCGCCCCGGCGCGCGCGCCGAGCACGACGCCGGCGAGGACGACGGCGAGAGTCTGGAGCGTCACCGGCACGGGCGTCCACGGCAGACGGACCGCGACCTGGGCCGCGAACGCCGCGAGCACCGCGAAGGCCACCACACCGAGCGCGAGGCGGCCCCGACGGTCGTCGAGCGCCGGGTTCAGCGTGGTCGTCCCGACGGCTTCGGAGTTGTTCATGAGATTCCCTTTTTCTTCCCGTGGTGCGTTGTGGTCCCGAAGCTGCGGCGCCCGATCGTCAGGCCCTCTCGACGGAGAGTGCCACGGCGTTTCCGCCCCCGAGGCACAGCGTGGCGAGGCCGGTCCCCGCCCCCTGCTGCTCCATGGCTGAGAGGAGCGTCACGAGCACGCGGGCCCCGGACGCCCCGATCGGGTGACCGAGCGCCACCGCGCCCCCGTTCACGTTCACCCGCTCCTCGTCCATCCCGAGGGCGCGCACGTCGGCGATCGCCTGTACGGCGAACGCTTCGTTGACCTCGATCAGCTCGTAGTCGCCGATCGCCTTCCCTTCCTTGGCCATGAGACGGTTCACCGCGTCGACGGGCGCGAAGAAGAGGTCCTGCGGCTCGGTGGCCCCCGAGGCGTAGGCGGAGACGACCGCCTCGATCTCGAGGCCGTGTGCCTGCGCGTACTCCAAGGACGCGACGACGAGCGACGCAGCTCCGTCGTTGAGGCCGGGCGCGTTTCCGGCGGTGACCACGTGTTCCTCGATGTCGTCCGGTGCGTCGCGCACGAAGGCCGGACGGAGCTTGCCCAGCGCCTCCATCGAGGTGTCGGCCCGGGGGCTCTCGTCGGTGTCGACCACCGTCACGCCGCGCCGGGTGCGGACCTCGACCGGCACGATCTCATCCCGGAAGCGGCCGTCCTCGATCGCGGAGACCGCCTTCCGATGAGAGTGGAGCGCGAAGGCGTCCGCCTCCTCGCGGGTGACTTCGGCCTTCGCGGCGGTGTACTCGGCGTGGCCGCCCATGTGACAGTCGCCGAACGAGCACCAGAGGCCGTCGTGGATGAGCCCATCCTCGAGTGTCTGGTTCCCGAACTTCACCCCGCCGCGCAGGCCGCGGGCGTAGAAGGGGACGTTCGACATCGACTCCATCCCGCCCGCGACCACCAGGCGGGCGTCGCCCGCACGGATTGCCTGCGCCGCGAGCATGACCGCCTTGAGGCCGGAGCCGCAGACCTTGTTGACCGTCACGGCCGGGACCGTCGCGGGGATGCCGCCGTTCACCGCCGCCTGGCGGGCCGGCGCCTGCCCCGCCCCTGCGCTCACGACGTTGCCCATGATCACTTCGTCCACGTCGCCCACGTCGATGCCCGAGCGGTCCGTGGCGGCCCGCACGGCGATCGCACCGAGCTCGGGGGCCGGGAGGGCGCTCAGGCCGCCGAGAAAGCGGCCGATCGGGGTGCGCGCGCCGCCCTTGAGGATGACGGCCGTGGTGGAGGCGTCGCTCATCTATGGAAGACCTTTCCTTTCGTTCGCAAAGCCCTCCAAGATACCAAGAACCCCGAGGGGGGTCATCCTCCGGGTCGGCTCCGCTCAACCCTCCTCCGCCAGCCGTGGACGGTCTGCGCCGGGGTCGAGTCGACCCCACGGGACGCGTGGATCGTGCTCGAAGACGAGGAGCCAATCCTCCTCGAGCGCGCGGGTCCACAGGCCCCTCTTGGACTCGAGCGTCACGAGCGGCTCGAGGTCGTAGCCCATGATCCACGGAAGGGGGATGTGCGCGGAGGTGGGACAGACGTCGCCGAGGTAGCACGCTGTGCGGCCGTCGCTCTCGATCAGGACCGACTGGTGGAAGGGCGTATGGCCCGGGGTGAGGGCGACGTGTACCCCGGCGGTGACCTCGCCGTCGCCGTGGACGAGCTCCCAGAGTCCGGCGTCGGAGACGGCTTCGAGGTTCTCCGGCAGGTAGCTCGCCCGGATCCGCTCGTTCAGGCTGCGCGCGAAATCGAGCTCGCCTTCCTGCACCACGTAGCGCGCGTCCGGGAAGGCCGGCACGACGGTGCCGTCCTCGCGGAGCACCGTATTGCCGCCCGCGTGATCGAAGTGGAGGTGGGTGTTGAGCACGATGTCCACATCCGACGGTTCGAAGCCCGCGTGCCGGATCCCATCCTCCAGCCGCGTCGGGCTGCCGACGTTCGAGATTCCGTAGATGTCGCCGAACTTCTCGTCGTACTTGTTGCCGACGCCGGTGTCGACGAGGACGAGCGCGTCGGGGGCTTCGATCAGGAGACAGCGGAGCGCGAGCGGAATGCGGTTGCGCGTGTCGGCCGGAATGAGCCGCTCCCACAGCGGTTTGGGGACCACACCGAACATCGCGCCCCCGTCGAGCTGCTGGACGCCGGCTTCGATCCCGTGAATCCGGATCGATCCGACGGTGGTCGAGCGACTCAGGGGAAGGCCTTCGTGCACGGAA
>JANQME010000181.1 GCA_028280205.1 Longimicrobiales bacterium | reverse complement strand
TCGTCGTCGTCACAGGCGGCGAGGCCGCCGACCGCAACGAGACTCGCCAAGGCAAGTACTCGGTTCCACTTCATGCTCTGTTCCTCGCATAGTCAGGGTAGCGAAGGATGGAAAGGCGGGAGCGCTACAGCTCCCAGGAAAGGCTGATCGAGAAGGTCCGACCCGCCGTAAACCGCCGCTGAACGCGCGTGAAGCCGTTCGCGGACTGTTCGAAGAGGAAAGGGGCATCGAGAAGATTGGTCGCGCGCGCCTTCGCGGTCGCCCCCCCGGCGATGGGGAAGCCGAAGGTGGCGTCGAGCGAATTGCGCGGCTTCTCCACGATGTCGGGGAGCCCCGAGCCGCCCGCCGCCGTGATCCGGTCGCCGAAGCGGTTGTAGAAGACGCCGGCGTCGATGCCGAAGTCGTTGGCGTAGTTGAGCCCGAGGTTCAGCACGTACGAGGCCTGGCCCTCCAGCGGCCGCCGGAGGTTGGTCGGGATGAAGATCCCCTCCTCGCGGACGGTCACCTCGGAGTCGATCCACGAGTAGTTCCCGGAGAAGAAGACGTCGCTGAAGAGCGGGGTGATGCGGTCGGCCCGCAGCTGCACGTCCACCTCGAGACCGATCACGTCGGCCTCCTCGGCATTCTGGAAGGAGAAAGCCGACGACGCGGCGGCGATGAACACCTGCTCGATCGGGTTCTCCATCTGCTTGTAGAAGCCGCCGAACGAGATCATCTCGCCGGGACCCGGGAACCAGTCCATCCGGAGATCCCCGCTCCGGATCTTCGCCTGCGTCAGCGTCGGGTTGCCGAAGAGCTGACGGAGGCTCGTAGCCTCCGTGAACTGGAAGGGAGCCAGCTCGCGGAACTCCGGCCGGTCCAGCGTCTGCGACACGGAGCCGCGCAGATTGATGTCGTCCCGAAGCCTGTAGGTCAGGTTGAGAGAGGGCGTCACGTTCGTGACGGAGCCGGCCTGGTCCGGGTCGCGCAGCGACGTACCTCGGGAGGTCAGGTCGAGCGAGTAGCTCTCGATCCGGGCTCCCAGCACCGCCTGCAGCTTCTCGGTGACGGGCACGTCCAGCATCGCGTAGCCGGCGGCGCGCTCGTCGTCGGCGCCGTACAGGTCACCGGGCTCCACGACCTGGCTGATACGGAACTGGTTCGTCCGCCGCGGACGATCCGCGATTACGGTGCCCTCGGAGAGCTCCGTGTCGAGGTCGGTGATCGACGCGCCGACGAACTGCCAGTTGTGGCGGCGGGCGGCGAACGTCCGCGTCCGGTTCCGCCACGCGCCGCCGAACTTGAGCGTCGCATCACGATCCAGCAGCTCGAACGGGAAGGACCAGTCCAGGTCGGCGCTCAGGTCGTCGTCGTCGAGCTTCGAGTAGAAGTACCGGGCCGACTCGGTGAAGTCGAGCAGGAAGAAGTCGCCCGGGTTCGTGGGATCCTCGTCGTAGATCGTCTCCCGCATGAGCGGCTCGTCGCGGTTGGCACGCGCGCCGGTCAGGCGCCACTCGAGCCTCGAGTCCGCGATCGTGGAGTGCTCGCCCGAGAGCTGACCCCAGAGCATGAGGCGCTCCACCCACCGCGCCCGCTCGGAGAAGATGGTCGCTCCGATGTCCTCCTCGTTCTGGCCCGTGTACAGTCGGCCCTCGGAGTCGGTCGAGAGGTTGACCGTCGTCTTCAGCGAGATCTGTTGATTGGCATTGGGCTTGAACGCCACGTTCCCGATCGTCCCCCACGAGATCGCGCGGATGCCGCGCTCGAAGGCGTAGTCGACGTTCGGCATCGCGAGCTCGGCCGTCTCCGGGTCGAAGGCCGACGTCCGCCACTTCCGCTCGACCTCGTCGATGCGGTTCGTGTAGTTGTCGGAGTACGTACCGGCCACGAAGTAGCCCAGCTCACCCTCGTCCCGGACGTCGTTGCGGCCACCGATGGACAGGTTGAAGGAGCGGCTGACCGGCGTGTTCTGGCGGAGCGGCGCGAAGGTCGGCTCCAACTGCTGGTATCCCTCGCCGATCGCGATGAGCTGCGCGGGGTCCGTGGGCAGTCCCTCTCCGTCCCACACCGGGCCCAGAATCTGCTGGACCGCCTGCGGCGCCTCGCGGGCACCGTTGTCCATCCCGGTCCAGTCGCGGCTACCGCCCGCGTAGTGGAGGAAGTCGTTCGAGTTGAGCGTGTTGTACTGGGCCCCGATGCCGGCGCGCATCGTGAACTCGTTGGGGAAGTCCCGGGTCTGGATCTGCACCGCGCCGCCGGAGAAGTCGGCGGGGAGATCCGGCGTGTACGACTTCTGGGTGCTCAGGCTCTCGAGGAAGCCGGACGGGAAGAGGTCCAGCGGGACCACCTCGCGTTCCGGTTCCGGGCTCGGGAGCGCCGAGCCGTTGAGCGTCGTCTGCGAGTAGCGATCCCCGAGACCGCGCACGAAGACGTACTTGCCGTCCGTCACCGTCACGCCGGTCATGCGCTGCGCCACGTCGGCCGCGTCGGAGGCCGTGGTCCTGCTGATCTGATCGGAACCGACCGCTTCCACCAGGGCGGGAGCCGTGCGACGCTGATCGAGGAGGAAGGCGTTCGAGCCCTCCTCCCTCTCGCTCGTCACGACGATGCCCTCGACCTCGACCGCCGACTCCTCGAGCGTGATGTCGAGCGTCGTCGTCTGGTCGGCGCTCACCACGACCTCGGAAACGGTCTTGGTCGCGTACCCGAGCTGCTGGGCGGTGACCTCCACCATCCCGACCGGGACGTTGAGGAGGAGGAAGCGACCGTTGAGGTCGCTGAGGCCGCCGATTCCGGACGAGCCGTCCCCGAGGTAGACCTGAGCATTCGAGAGGGGACGGGCGGACGTGGCGTCGAGAACCCGCCCGATGATCCGCCCGGTCTCCTGCGCGGAGAGGTGCGCGGCGCCCGTCGCCGCGAGGAGGAGGGTGGCGGCGACTACGCTTTTCAAACGGCTCATGTACGTGGCAGAAGAATGGCCAGGGAAGGATCCAACTCTCATGCGCGTTACTTGAAGAGTTGCATCCGGACTGGACCAGACTACTTCGATACGGTCACGAGAAAGGGTGCGCTCTGTAACACGACGGTAAAGCGGGGAGATGCGCCGTTACACGCGCGCGAGCGGGTCAGTCCTCGACTCCATGCACCCTTACACACCCATGCGACGCGATCCGCCTGACCGCGGGGTCGGCGAGGGCGGCGGTCGCCCGCCGCCCGTCGCACGGCCGGATCAGCCCTTGTAGAAGCGCTCCTTCACGATCTTGCCGTCTTTCCAGTGGCGAACGGCGACCTGGTCGTACTTCACGTCACCCCACTCCGCATGGGTGTAATCGAAGTGCCAGGTGGAGAACGAGACGCCATCACCGACCGCGGTCTCCTTCAGCTCTCCGGCGCGGAACTCCGTGACCTTGCTCATGAAGTCCTTCTCGCGCTCGCGGTTGAGGTCCTTGCCCTCCCAGGGCTCGAAGCCCTGATCCTGCATGACGCAGGAGTCGGCGTAGAACATCTCGAACGCCTCGAGGAGCTTGCCCTCGAGGATCATCCGGTTGAGCTCGGCGTCGAGCTCGGCGATCGGGGTCTGAACGGTATCCATGGGTAACCTCCGTACGACGGCTGGAGTGGGACCGACGCGGCTCCGACGAGCCGTCCGACATTATAATAGACCAGTCAATCATCGTCTAGTCAATCATAGAGTGCCGCGCACCGCCCGGGCCCGTCCGAGGATGGCCTCGCGATCTCTCTCGGACCGCCGTTCCCAGTTGCGCACCATGAGCGCCATGCGGGCGTTCCCCTTCCAGCGCTCCGCATGGTGGTCGATGAAGTCCCAGTAGAGGGCATTGAGGGGGCAGGCGTCGTCGCCGACCGTCCTCTTCGGATCGAAGGAGCAGCGGGCGCAGTGATCGCTCATGCGGTTCACGTACTTGCCGCTCGCGGCGTACGGCTTGGTCGTGAACGAGCCCAGATCGGCGTACTGGCTCATCCCCATCACGTTGGGCGTGACGACCCAGTCGAGCGCGTCGACGTAGCAGCCCAGAAACCAGTCGTTCAGCTCCCGGGGATCGACGCGTGCGATGAGCGCGAAGTTACCGAGGACCATGAGGCGCTGGATGTGGTGTGTGTGCCCGGTGGCCCGGAGCTGGCGAACCGTCTCCGAGAGGCATCGCAGCTCGGTCGGCCCGCCCCAGTACAGATCCGGGAGCGGAAGATCGTGCTCCAGACCGTTGCCCTCGCGCAGACCGGGCATCCTCGTCCGGTACACGTGCCGCATGAATTCCCGCCACCCGAGCACCTGGCGTAGGAAGCCCTCGATCGACTGGAGGGGAACGCGGTTCGCGGGGTCGTCCGCGAAGTCGAGCGCTCGCTCACACACCTCACGGGCGTGGAGCAGCCCGAGGTTCAGCGGGACGCTGAGCAGCGAGTGGTAGAGGACCGGCTCGCCCTCCACGATGGCGTCTTCGTACGGACCGAAGGTGCCAAGGCGCTCTTCCAGGAACGAATTCAGGAGCTCCAGCGCGTCCTGTCGCGTGACGGGCCACGCGAATCCCTCGGTGGTCCCGAAGTGGTCCGGCCACCGGGCCTCGACGTCTTCGATCACCTCCAGCGTGAGGGCGTCGGGTGGAAAGGACGGCCGGGAGGGGAAGGCGTGGCCCGGCTCGGGTGTCTCGCGGTTGTCCGCGTCGAAGTTCCAGCGCCCGCCGGCCGGTTCGTCGCCGTCCATGAGCCAGCCACGGCGCCTCCGTGCGTCCCGGTAGAAGTACTCGAGCCGCAGCGACGTGCGGCCCTCGGCCCACGCGTCGAACTCGTCGTCGCTCGTGATCCAGAGCTCGTTGTCGACGACGTCCAGACGAGCTCCGCGGCGCTCCACCGCAGCACGCAGCCGCTCCTCGTAGCCGTAGTCGGTCGGTCGGGCCACGGTGAGCTCCCTCGCACCCGTCCCGTCCAGGTAACCGCCGATCCCCTCCTCGAAGTCTGCAGCCCGACGGTAGTCCACAGTGAAGCCCGCCTCCTCGAGCGCACGGGCGAAGTGGCGCATCGCGGAGAAGACGAGGACAAGCTTCTGCTTGTGGTGCGGCAGCGAGTCCGCCAGAGCTTCGGATTCGATCATGAGGACGGAGGCCTCCGCCGGCTCCATCGACGCCAGCGGTCCGACGTCCCGGTTGAGCTGATCGCCGAGCACGAGCACGTGCTTCGTGCTCATCGGACGGCCACGCCGACGCGGCTCCTTTCGGCGGGTGTCTCGCTCAGCAGGAGCGCGATCCCGGTGAGGGCGGGGGCAGGCTCCTCGGCCTGCGGGGCGCCCTTCCCCCTCCGCTTCTTCTTCCGCCGACGACCCATGAGGCGTTTCCGTTCGAGGTCGACGGGATCGACCCGATCGATCCTACCAGTCCGGGCTCTCTTCCGCGTCGAGTCGCCGAATCGCCTCCTCGAGGCGCTCCTGCTCCGCGTCCGAGAGCTCCTGCACGGGGGCGAGCTGAGCCCGCGTCTGATTCCCCCGAGCGAGAACGCCGACGAACATGCCGGCCGTGACAATCGCGACCGCGGGAAGCAGGTAGCCCAACAGGTTGAAGCCCTCGGCGGGCGGAAGCATGAGCACTTCGGGGCCGAAATCCGCAACGAAGCTGGCCTTGATGGCCTCCGGCGTCTCCCCGGCCTCCAGTGCCTCCAGGATTCGCCGCGTCCACCCGGGAGACGTCCCGCACTGCATCTGGAACTGGCACGAGTGCACGTCCAGGCCGCATCCGCAGTTGCACTTCAGCGCTCGCTCGATGATGAGGAGCTTCGCGCCGATCTCGCCTTCGTAGCTGTGGGCACCGACGGGCGCGTTCGGATCGTAGCCGGCGTGGGTCGGTCCGGTCGACTGGGCCGAAACGGGAACGGCCACGAGCAGCGCGGCGAGAAGCGCGAGCGGGGCCGAACGATGGAAGGTGAGCTTCTGGATCATGGCGTCGACGAGGTGCGGTGTCTGGAACCGAGAGCTACCCCCACGTCGAGCGTGGGTTCGGAGACCGTCACCGTCCTCCTCCCGGGGCGTCCGATCCGCGCGCTCCCGCGTCCGCGCTGCGCGGGTCCGGAGCCCCGATCCGCTCTCCGGTCACCGGGTCGATGCCGATCGAGTTGGCCGAGCCCTGCCGACCACCCGCCTGCACCCGGTGCCCGAGAGCCTCGAGGGCCTCGACAGTGCCCGGTGCGAAGCCGTCGCCCTCGATCCGGATGCGGTCCGGCAGCCACTGGTGATGGAAGCGCGGCGCGTCCACCGCCTCCTGAACGTCCATTCCGAAGTCGATCAGGTTCAGGATGAGCTGCAGCGTGGTGTTGATGATCGTCCGCCCGCCGGGCGTGCCGACGACGGCCACGAGCTCGCCGTCCCTCGCGACGATGCTCGGAGACATCGAGGACAGCATGCGCTGCTCGGGCCGCGCGAGATTCGCTTCCGTACCGATGAGCCCGCGCGCGTTCGTCAGTCCCGGGCCGGCGTTGAAGTCGCCCATCTCGTTGTTGAGGAGGAAGCCGGCGCCGGGCACGACGATCCCGGAGCCGTACCCGTATTCGAGCGTGTACGTGACCGAGACGGCCATCCCGTCCGCGTCCACCACGGAGTAGTGCGTGGTCTCGGGGCTCTCGTAGGGCGCCGCGACGTCGGTGGGGTGGGAGATCGAGGCCCGCTCCGGATCGATGTCTCGACGCAGCCACGTCGCGTGCTCCTTGCTGGTGAGCTTCCGCACCGGGACATCCGCGAAGTCGACATCGGCCAGATACCGGGCGCGGTCTCGGAAGGCGCGCCGCATCGCCTCGGACACGTGGTGCACGTACTCCGGGCTGTTGTGCCCCATGGTCCGGAGGTCGAACGCCTCCAGGATGTTCAGCATGGTGACGATCGCGACCCCGCCCGAGCTGGGCGGCGGCATCGAGATCACGTCGTAGCCGCGATACGTGCCGTGAATCGGCGTGCGCTCCCGCGCCTGGTATCGCTCCAGATCCTCCTCGGTGATGATCCCCCCGCCCCGCCGCATCTCCTCGGTGATCAGCCGGGCGGTCTCTCCGCGGTAGAAGCCGTCTCGGCCCTCGTCCCGGATCCGCTCGAGCGCGCGAGCGAGCTCGGGCTGGCGCCACGTCTCGCCCGCGCCGTACGCCTCTCCCGCATTCGTGAACGTGGCCACGGAGGCCTCGTACCGGCTTCCACGTCCGTTCGCGAAGCGGGTGATCGAGCCTGCGAGCGCCTCGCTCAGCTCGAAGCCGCGGGCCGCCAGGTCGACCGACGGCTGGACCAGGTCGACCCAGTCGGCGCTGCCGTACAGACGGTGCGCCTTGTCGAAGCCAGCCACGGTGCCGGGCACACCTACCGCCAGATGGCTGTTGTGGTGTCGCTCGGACGAGTACCCGCCGTCCTCGTCGAGCCACATCTCGGGGTGGGCGGCCAGCGGCGCCTTCTCGCGGAAGTCGAGGGACGTGGTGCGACCGTCCGGGAAGCGAACGACCATGAAGCCACCCCCGCCGATGTTGCCGGCCGTGGGGTGGGTGACCGCGAGCGCGAAGCCCGTGGCGATCGCCGCGTCGACCGCGTTTCCGCCGCGAGCCAGCACTTCGGCGCCCACCTCGCTCGCGATCCACTGCTGCGAAGAAACCATCCCACCCGCGGAGCGAACGGTGCCGTTGTCCTGGGCCAGCAGAGGGGAGGAGGAGGCCGCGAGGGCCACGACGGTCGCCGCCGCGGCCCACCCGGCCGCCATCGCACGATGGGGAACGCCCGGTGTGGGACGATGCCATGGGCGCGCAGGACGAGGCACCCGGAGCGTGGCGCGAGAGAGCGGGAGTGCAGGCATGGTCAGCAGGGCCGGAGACACGGTCGAGAGACGCCGAGCAAGATCCCTCTGCGCTCGCGCTCCCGCCACCCGGCCGCAACTCCGCAGGGGTCGGGGGACGGGGCGCGTCCGCAATTGCCGCATGGCGGCGACTCCGTTACTTCATTGCCCTTCCGCGCGGCCGGGCGAGGTCGCGCCACGCTCGTGCACATGACGCGGACCGGAGAGCAGGCCCCAGATGACGATCAAGAGACGGGACTTCCTGAAGAAGGCGGGCACCGGAGCGGCGGGAGCCGCCGCACTCGGAGCCTGCGGGGGCGGTGAGGCCGGAGCGGCGGCTACGGACGGTGCGTCCGGAGGCGTCTCCGGGCCGCGGGTGAGCTGGCGTCTCGCGACCAGCTTCCCACCCTCACTCGATCTGCTCCACGGCGCAGGCGTGCACGTCGCAGAACGAGTCGAAGCGCTCACCGGCGGCAACTTCACGATCCGGGTCTACGCGGCCGGCGAGATCGTACCCGGCCTGCAGGTCATGGACGCGGTCATGCAAGGCACCGTGCAGTGCGGGGTGTCGCCGGGCTACTACTACATCGGCAAGAATCCGGCGCTCGCCTTCGACACCGCGATCCCGTTCGGACTCAGCACCCGGCAGCAGTACGCCTGGATGACCCACGGCGGCGGCCTCGAGCTCATGAATGCGGTGTACGCCGACTTCGGGATCATCTCCTTCCCGTGCAACTCGACGGGAGGGCAGATGGGTGGGTGGTTCCGCGAGCCGGTGGGCAGCCTCGCCGACCTCGCGGGCCTGCGCTTCCGCATCCCGGGCATCGGTGGTGAGATCATGGCACGCCTGGGCGTGACGGTGCAGAACCTCCAGGCCTCCGAGATCTACCCCGCGCTCGAGCGCGGCGCGATCGACGCGACCGAGTGGGTCGGCCCGTACGACGACGAGAAGCTCGGGCTCTACCAGGTCGCGAGCAACTACTACTACCCGGGCTGGTGGGAGCCGGGCGTCACCATGGGACTGCTCATCAGCCTGGACGCCTACAACGAGCTCCCGACCTCGTACCAGGAGATCCTGAAGTCCGTGTGCGGCGAGACCTTCGCCAACCGCCTCTCGGCGTACGACCACGCGAACCCGCTCGCGCTGCAGCGGCTCGTGGAGGAGCACGGCGTCACCGTGCGCTCGTACTCGCAGGATATCATGGATGCGGCCTGGCGTGAGTCGAACGCGTACCTGGAGGAGCAGGCGGCCGCGGACGCGTCGTTCCGGCGCGTGTACGAGTCGTACCGGACGTTCCGCGACACCCAGTGGCGCTACGCGCAGGGCAACGAACTCTACTACCAGAACTCGGCGTTCAACCGGGTCTAGGGCGGGCGCGGGCGGCGGACCTACTCCGCGGCCGGCAACACCTCGAAGAGGGGGCTCTTCGACAGCGCCCGATCGAACGTGACGGTGGCCGTGCAGCCCTCCGCCGCCCCGTCTCGCCCCAGCACGTAGTCCGCGAAGTCTCCCGGTGATGCGCGGTAGTCGGCGAGCGCCGCCCAAAGCAGATCCTTGTCGCGGAAGTGGAGCTGTGCCGTGCGGAGAAGCGCATCGAGCACGACTTCGACCTCCCCGCGCGTGAAGCGATATCCACGCTCGAGGACCCACACCAGCTCGCAGACGACGATGGCGCTGACGAAGAGTGGCTCCCCCGTCCGAACCGCATCGTCGATGACGCGCTCGGCCCGCTCCGCCTGCTCGGGGTCGTCCAGCGTCAGGTAGCGGACGAGCACGTTCGTGTCGAGTCCGATCACCGGCCGCCCGCGGCTGAGCGGATCACGTCGTTCATCTCCGCGACGGTCAGGGACGTCGTGTCCTCACGACGGGCGAGCAGGCCTCGAAGGTCCCGGATGTCCGCCACGGCCGGGCGGATGAAGACGCGGCCGTCGTCCCCGACCACGAAGTCGATGCGGTCCCCCTCCTGCACCCCGAGGAGCTCGCGCACCTCCTTGGGGACCACCAGCTGACCCTTCGAACTGAGCTTGGCCTGAGGCATTGATCTTACCATTGCTTCTGATTCTTACATATAGTAAGAAACCCCCTGTCACACGTCCACCATCTCCTCCACCGTCGCGACGTGAATCGCGACGGTATCGTGCAGCTCGGCTCTGGCCCTTTGGCCGCTACTTCTTCCTCAGCAGCGTCAGCCCGTCGCCGATCGGCACCAGGCTGAGCTGGACCCGGCCGTCGTCGATCACCGTGGCGTTGAAGCCGCGGATCGCCTTGGTCGGCGGGTCGTACACGGAGGGGTCGGCCACCTTGCCGTCCCATAGTGTGTTGTCCACCGCGATGACGCCGCCCGGGCGCACCAGGCGAAGCGCGCGCTCGTAGTACGCCTCCAGATTCTCCTTGTCGGCGTCGAGGAAGACGAAGTCGAAGTCGCCGGCCCGGCCCTCGGCGATGAGCGCGTCGAGGGAGTCCGTCGCAGGGCCCGCCCGAAACTCGATCTTCCTGGCCACACCCGCCTCGGCCCAGTAGCGCTTCCCGAAGCTCGGCCACTCCTCGTCGATATCGAGGCAGATGAGCTCGCCGTCGTCGGGCAGACCGAGCGCGATGCACAGGGCGCTGTACCCGGTGAACGTGCCGACCTCGAGCGCGCGCCGGGCTCCCATCGCGCCGACGAAGAGCGTCATGAACTGCCCCTGCTCGGGGCTGATCTGCATGCTCGCGTCCTCGAGCTTGCCCGTCTCCTCGCGCAGACGGCGGTGCACGTCGCTCTCCCGCACGGAAACCTCGACGTAGTAGTCGTACAGCTCGTCGGTGAGCGGGGTCGTCCGGCGACTCATGGCAGCTCCATCTCCAGGGTGCGCCAACAATACCAGGCGGCCGCGCTCCGCCAAGGACGGTACGCCTCCCCGAGCGGCTCCAGCTCCTTCGCGGACGGCGACTCCGCCAGCCCGTGTACCTTTGCGTAGCCTTGCCGAACGCCGAGGTCGCCCGTCGGCCAGACGTCGGGCCGGAGCAGCCTGAACATGAGAAACATCTGGGCCGTCCAGGTGCCGATCCCGCGCACGCGCGTGAGCCGTTCCACGACGACGGAGTCCGGCTGATCGTCGAGGTCGTGCAACTCGACCTCGCTCGAGCGCACCTTGGACGCGAGATCGCGGATGGCCGCCAGCTTGTTCCGGGAAAGCCCGGCGTCACGCAGCGCCGATTCGCGGGCGTCGAGGATCTTCCGCGGGGTCACGTCCCCCTTCAGGACGCCGACTACCCGGCCGTGGATCGTGGCGGCCGCCTTGCCCGCGAGCTGCTGATAGCAGATCGCGCGCGTGAGGTAGGCGAACGGCTCCCCCACCTCGGACGGATCGACGAGCCGGATCGTACCGATCTCGCGGACCCAGCGCCCGAAGACGGGATCGCGACCGAGCTTGCGCCGGCCGCCCGTCCAGGCGGTCACGAGGGTGGGTTGGTCGTCGCGCGGAGTGGCCAAGGGACTCTATCTGGTCAACGCTGTCGCTCCCGCCGCTGAACTCGCCTTCGACCGACGGACGGCGTCCGACGAGAATCACGGTTCCGACCCGGAAGGGGAAGCCTACGGGATCCGTCACGGGCCGATCGGGCTCAAGCTCGCGTCACTCCGCCCGCAGACTGGTGGCCGGGTCCGTCCGCGTCGCGCGCCGTGCCGGTAGCATATTCGCGAGCAGTGCGACGGTGGCGAGCACGACGGGCACGCCCACGAAGGTCGCCGGATCGGTCGGGCTGACCCCGACCACGAGCGAGGCGAGGAGCCGGGTCAGCAGGAAAGCCGCTCCGAGTCCCACGGCGATCCCCACCGCGAGCAGGCGAATCCCCTGCGAGACGACCATCCAGCGCACCGTAGCCACCTCGGCGCCCAACGCCATGCGCAGACCGATCTCGCCCCGTCGTTGCGAGACCGTGTACGACATCACTCCGTAGATCCCGACGGAAGCCATGACGAGCGCAAAGACGGCGAAGATCACGAAGAGGCTGAGCAGCGCGTAGTTCGGCGCATACCGCTCGTACTGCGCCCGCTCCATCGTCCGGATCGTCCCCACCGGCTGATCGGGATCCACGGCCCAGACGGCCTCGCGGAGGCCGGGCGCTGCGCGTGACAGCTCCGCGGTCGTACGGCCGACGACGTACATCCCGCGCCCCGGCTCCTGGGCGTGCGGGACGTACACCGCGAGCGCGGACTCCTCGACTTCCGTCGAGGAGCGCACGTCGGAGACGACGCCGACGACCTCGACCCACCGCTCCTCTCCCGCGGTACGGAAGCGACGGCCCACGGCCCCCTCGTCCGGCCAGTAGCGGTCCGCGACCCGGCGACTCACCACGGCCACCGGACCGGATTCGGGACCGTCGACCGAGGAGAAGCTCCGACCCCGCTGCACCTCGAGGCCGAGCGCGTCGAAGTACCCGCGGCCGACCACGCTCACGCGCACGGACGGTGCGGCCCGGTCCGCGGGCTGCTCGTACCCCTCGATCTCCACCGAGCGGAGCGATGCGAAGTCCACGCCCGGGAGGGCGTCGACGATCGAGACGGAGTGCATGGCCGGGATGGTGGCGACCTCCTCGATCGCCTGCTCGAAGAAGGACCGCACGTCGTCCGGCTCCTCGTACGTGTTGACCGGGAGGTCGAGGCGGACGGTCACCAGATCCGCCGGGTCGAAGCCGAGCGGCCGCGAGCTCATGTACCAGACGGCCTGGGTCAGGATGGACGCGACGACCATGAGCGAGAGCGCGAGCGCCACCTGCGTGGAGACGAGCACGGCGCGCATGCGTCGCCCCGAGCGCCCGCCGTCGTCGGACCCGCGCTCCCGCAGCGCCGCGGACGCGCCGACACCGGACGCCCGCAGGGCCGGGACGAGCCCGAAGAGCAGAGGTGCGACCAGTGACACGAGCAGGGTGAAGCCGAGCACTCGCCCGTCGAGCTTCGCCATCGCGAAGACGACCTCCCGGCCCGCCGAGATCGCGAAGAGGAGCCGGTTCAGCCCCGCGGCGATCGCGAGCCCCGCGGCCGCGGAGAGGATCGAGACGATGAGGCTCTCCGTCAGGAGCTGGCGGATCATGCGACGACGTGCGGCACCGAGAGCGGCCCGGACCGCGAACTCACGGCCCCGCGCGGTGGCACGGGCAAGCAGCATGTTCGCGATGTTCGCGCACGCGATCAGGATCACCATGCCCACGGTGAGCTGAAGCAGCAGAAGGATCGTCTTGCCGTCGTCGTTGATCATGGTCTCGCGGACCGGACCCGACGACAGACTCCACCCCCGATTCACTTCGGGTCGCTCGTTCACCAGGTCCCGGCTGATACGCTGCACCTCCTCCCCGGCCATCTCGTGGGTCACGCCGGGGGCCAGCCGACCGGAGACGAAGAGGTTGCGATCCGTCCGCCCCGCTCCCGTCCGCTCGAGCGCGAGCGGCACGATGACCTCCGCGTCGATGAACGACGCGAACTCGAGCCGCGGATGCGCGACCCCGACGACGGTGTGCTCGAGCCCGTCCAGGACGAGCGTTTCGCCCACCACGTCGGCGCGGCCGCCGAAGCGGTCCTCCCAGTACCCGTGGGTGAGCATCGCGACGCGGGGCGCCCCCGGGTCGTCCTCGCCCTCCACGAAGGCCCGGCCCGCAGCGGCCGGAAGCTGCCACGTGGACGGCGTGTTCGCCGTCATGCGCAGACCCTGGACCCGCTCCGGCGAGCCACGTCCGGTCAACACCCACCGACCCTCCGTCAACGCGGCCAGAGCGGTGAAGGAGCGCGCCCGCTCGCGCAGATCGAGGAAGTCGGCCGCAGTGACGCTGCCCTGCTCGATGCCGAGCTCGGCGTTCACCCCCCGGACGAGCGCCACCTCCTCGGAGTCGTCCATCGGAAGATCGGCGAACACGATCGAGTTGACGATCGAGAAGATCGCCGTGTTGACGCCGATCGCGAGCGCGAGGGTCGTGGTCGCCACCACGGCGAAGCCCGGGCTCTTCACGAGCGAGCGGAAGGCGAAGCGAACGTCCTGCAGGATGCTGTCCATGGATGATCCGGGGGACGACTCGGCGTCCCGGCTGAGCTGGAAACGGAGGCGGATGGCGGAGGGGAGCGACCGGACGACCTGGCTGCGGTACCAGCGCCGGGCCGCACGCTCGTCCGAGCGAGCGCGGCGACGGAAGCCTTCGGAGAGATCGCCGAGCTGCTCGTCCCGGTACTGCCAGGGAAGCGCGGCGGTGAGCAGCCGCTCGGACCAACGGGGCGGACCGGCCCAGCGCGGCGGGTCGTCCCGTTGCTCCTGCGAAGCGTCGCGGCCCGGGTGCTCGGACGGCGTCACGCGGTGCCGTCCGTCGGGAGCTCGAGCCCGTCCCACAACGCGTCGAGGGCACTCCGGGCGCGGGTCAGCGCGAAGGCACCCGCGGGCTCGAGGGTGAAGAAGCGCTTGGCCCGGCCCCCGCGCTCAGGGGTCGGATCGCCGACCTCGGAGGTCACGTACCCCCGACGCTCGAGACGATCGAGCGCGGCATACACCGAACCGACCGCAACGTCGGCGCCGGTCCGCTCCCGGATCTCGTCCAGGATCGACATGCCGTACGCGGCACCCCGCAGACGCGCAACGGCGAGCATGACCATCTGCTCGAACTCCCCGAGGTACTCCCCTCTCGGCATTTTCTTCGACAAGTGCGAGGAATTGGCGAGAGGCCCTACGCGGCGGCTCGAGAGTGGGTTTCAGATCCGGCCCAGCGGGGGCGGGTCCGTCGGCCGGGGCGGGTGGCGGGGCGGGTGCCCTCGGTCGGGGTGAGCTACCTGGGCACGGCGATCCAGATGAGCGAGCCCAGCACCACGAGCTGGATCACGATGAACGGGATGACGCCGCGGTAGATCGACGTCGTGGGGATCCGATCCGGCGTCACGCCCCGCAGATAGAAGAGGCTGAAGCCGAACGGCGGCGTCAGGAAGGAGGTCTGCAAGTTGACCGCCAGCACGATGCCCAGCCAGGTGAGGTCGACGCCGAGGATCTGAGCCGCGGGTACGATGAGCGGCACGATGATGAACGCGATCTCGAAGAAGTCGATGAAGAAGCCGAGCAGGAAGACGACCAGGTTCACGACCAGCAGGAAGCCGAACGCCCCGCCCGGGATCCCCGTGAGCATGCCCTCGATCCACAGGTCGCCGTCGAAGCCGCGGAAGACGAGCGCAAACGCGGTCGAGCCGATGAGGAGGAAGATGACCATGATGGTCAGCCGGCTCGTCTCCTCCATCGCGTCGCGCAGCGCGGTATAGCCGAGGGAGCGGTTCATCGCCGCGAGCACCATCGCGCCCACCGAGCCGAGCGCACCCGCCTCGGTCGGGGTCGCCACGCCGGCGAAGATGCTCCCCAGCACGACGACGATCAGCGTGAGCGGGGGGAGCAGCGACAGGACGACACGCTTCAGGAGCTCGAAGCCGGTGACGCGCATCTCGACAGGAAGCGCCGGGCAGACCTCCTTGTTCACGAAGGAGAGCCCGCCCACGTACACGGCGTACGCCCCGGTGAGCACCAGTCCCGGGAGGAGCGCCGCCCGGAAGAGATCGCCGACGCTCACGCCCATCTGGTCGCCCAGGACGATCAGGACGATCGACGGCGGGATGATCTGGCCGAGCGTGCCGGACGCCGAGATCACGCCGAGGCTGATCTCTGGCTTGTAGCCGTTGCGCAGCATGACCGGCAGGGAAATCAGCCCCATCGCCGTCACACTCGCCCCGACGACCCCGGTCGCGGCCGCCAGCAGCGCCCCGACGAAGATCACGCCGATGGCGAGTCCGCCCCGGAAGCGCCCGAAGAGCACCCCGATCGTCTCCAGGAGCTGCTCGGCGAGCTTCGACTTCTCGAGCACCGTCCCCATGAAGATGAAGAAGGGGACGGCGAGCAGCGTGAAGTTCGACATCGTGCCGAAAGTCCGCTCCGGCAACGCGAAAAGGAGCGGGATGTCGAAGACGCCCGCGGCCGAGCCGATCAGGGCGAAGATGAGGGCGGTGCCACCGAGCGCGAACGCCACCGGATAGCCGGTGAAGATCATGGCGAGCACCGCGAAGAACATCGCGGGGCCCCAGAAATTCATACGTGCGCCTCCGGCTCACCCTCGTGGTGGTCGAGCTCGTGGACGTTGCCGGCGAGCACGTCGACCTGCTTCACGATCTGGCTGAACGCCTGGAGGAGGAGGAGCACGAAGGAGACGAGGATGAGCGCCTTGATCGGATAGCGCGGAAGCCCGCCCGGATCCGGCGACATCTCGCGGACGCTCCACGACGAGCGCACCGCCGGGAAGGACACGTAGAGCATCAGGATCGAGAACGGGATGAGGAAGAAGAGCGTCCCGATCATGTCGATGATCGCCTGCGCCTTCGGACTGAGCCGCTCGTACATGACGTCCACGCGGACGTGGACGTCGTGATTCAGACCGTACGCCGCGCCGAGCAGGAAGATGATGCTGAACAGGTACCACTGCGCCTCGGTGGCGGGCGTGAGGTTCAGTGTCCACTGCTGCGAGCGCGCGAAGTAGCGCACGACGGCGCTGACGGCGCCGATGAGAACCATGCCGAGCGCCATCCAGCGGATGACGAATCCGATGCGGTCGTTGAGTCCGTCGATGACGGACGAGATCTGTCGAAGAGTTTGCATCCGGCCAGTTTGTGGGGGGTACCGTCGCGGAGCAAACCGCGAGGAGGGTACGGGTCGACGGTCCCGCTCAGGTGCGGTTCAGAGGAGGTAGCCCCCGTCCACGGGGATCACGACACCTGTGATGTGCCGGGCCGACTCCGAGCAGAGGAAGAGGACCACGCCGGCCACGTCCTGCGGATCCCCCAGTCGGCCGAGCGGCGCGCTCTCGCGTGCCCGGTCGAGGATCTCGGACGGGACGCTCTCCGTCAGCCGGGTCGTGCGGATGAAGCCCGGGGCGACGGCGTTCACGTTCACGTTCCGCGGCCCCAGCTCCACCGCGGCGCTCTGGGTCAGGCCGATCAGACCGGCCTTCGACGACGCGTAGTTGGCGATCCCGAACTCGGCGCGGATCCCGTGGACGGAGGCGACGTTGACGATCTTGCCGTACTCCTGGGCCCGCATGAAGGGCGCGACGGACCGGATGAAGAAGAAGGCGCCGTCCAGGTTCGTGCGCACCACCGCCTCCCACTCGTGGTCGCCCATGCGCCACAGGGCTCCGTCCCGACCGACGCCGGCGTTGTTGACCAGGATGTGGACTCCGCCGAGCTCCTCCTGGACCTCCCCGACGAAGCTCTTCACATCGGCGCTGTCCCGGACGTCGCAGGCGCGGAAGTACGTACGCACCTCCATCTCGCGGAGCTCGCGCGCGACCGCCTGGGCGTCGAGACGAGCCTGCGCGCCCGTGTCCAGGAAGCAGAACGCGACGTGCACGCCGCACTCGGCGAGCTCGAGGGCGACGGCCCGCCCGATCCCGCTCGATCCCCCGGTGACGATGGCGATCTGGCCCCGCAGATTCGCCGCGTCGAAGAGTGTTCGCGGCTCGGTCTCGGCACCCACCTCGTCGAGGAGCGCCTCCACGGCGCCATGCATGTCGGCATCCATGGCGGCCAACGCTACGGACGAGTCGCGTCCGGTGCCACCGCCGCTTCCGCCCCGTGCTTGATCGTCCGCCCCTCGACGAGGAAGACCACGTCCTCGGCGATGTTCGTGGCCAGATCCGCGGCACGCTCCAGGTTCTGCGAGATGAGCAGGTATTCGAGGGCGGCGCTGATCTTCTTCGGGTCTTCCAGCATGTGGGTGACCAGGATGCGGAAGAGGGATCGGCGCAGATCGTCGACGCGGTCGTCCGTGAGACAGACCATGCGCGCCGTCCCCGCGTTGCGCGACACGTACGACGCCAGCGCGTCCGAGACCATCTCCCGCGTGATCACGATCATCTCCTCGAGCTCGCGTAGGAACGGAATCGGGTGGGCCTCGTTCAGCCGCTTCACCGCGCGCGCGATGTTCACGGAGTGGTCCCCGATCCGCTCCAGGTCGTTGGCGATCTTGCCGGCCGTCACGATCCGTCGCAGGTCGCCGGCCATGGGCTGGTGCAGAGCGAGCAGGCCGAGGACGCGTTCGTCGATGTCCATCTCGAGCGCGTCGATCCGGTGGTCGGAGCGGCGGATCTCCTCCACCCCCGAGACGTCGCCGCGCAGGAGCGCGTCCGTGGAGTGCGCCAGCGCCACCTCGACCAGGCCCGCCATCTCCAGGAGCTGCTCCTGGAGCTCGTTCAGAGCGTCGTGGAAGTGACGTCGGGGGGCGGACTCCTGCGTCAACCGAATCTCCCGGTCATATAGGCCTCGGTGCTTCCCTCGCGCGGGTTCGTGAAGATGGCGTCGGTCGGACCGTACTCGATAAGCTCGCCCAGATAGAGGAATGCCGTGTAGTCCGAGATCCGCGCGGCCTGCTGCATGTTATGGGTCACGATCACGATCGTGTATTCGCGCTTCAGCTCGTAGACGAGCTCCTCCACCCGCTGCGACGCGATGGGGTCGAGCGCGGACGCGGGCTCGTCCATGAGGACGACTTCGGGCTCCACGGCGAGCGTCCGCGCAATGCACAGACGCTGCTGCTGGCCTCCGCTGAGCTTGAGAGCGGAGTCACCCAGCCGGTCCCCCACCTCGGCCCAGAGGCCGGCGCGGCGCAGCGACGCCTCGACGAGGGCGTCGAGGTCGCCGCGGAAGCCGTTGATGCGCGGTCCGAACGCGACGTTGTCGTAGATCGACCGCGGGAACGGATTGGGTTCCTGAAAGACCATCCCGACCCGACGTCGCACCTCGACCGGATCGACCGAGGGGGCGTAGAGGTCCGTGCCCCGGAAGCGCACCTCGCCCTCCACGCGCGAATCCGGCAGGAGGTCGTTCATCCGATTGAAGCAGCGGAGCAGCGTGCTCTTGCCACAGCCGGACGGACCGATGAGGGCCACGACCGTCCCGCGGGGAACGGAGAACGTCACGTCGCGTACGGCCTGCTTCTCACCGTAGAAGACGGACAGCCCGCGCGTCTCGAGGACGGGCCCTTCCTCCCCGTGCGCGATGTCGTACGCGGTCGTCACCGGGCGTTCCGGGCGGAGTGGCGGTCGCGCAGGAGGATCGCCGCCGAGTTCGCCAGCAGCAGGAGCGTGAGAAGGACGATGATACCGGCAGCGGCGAGCGCGCGGAACTCGGGTTGCGGGCGGGTGATCCATCCGAAGATCTGCACCGGAAGGACGGTGAAGGAATCGAGCGGGCCGGAGGGCGAGAACGCGACGAAGCCGACGGCGCCCACCAGGATAAGCGGTGCGGTCTCCCCGACGGCACGCGAGAGGGCCAGGATCGTCCCGGTCAGGATCCCCGGCGCCGCCGCGGGAAGCACCTGCCGGGAGACGACCTGCCAACGCGTGGCTCCGAGCGCGTATGCGGCCTCGCGCAGCGTCGACGGCACGGCCCGGATGGCCTCTTGCGTCGTGAGCACCAGGATCGGCATCACCAGAAGCGCCAGCGTGAGCGCGCCCGAAAGGACGCTGTGCCCCAGCCCCAGAGCGCGAACGAAGACGGCGAGGCCCAGGATCCCGTACACAATCGACGGGACGCCGGCCAGATTGGCGACGTTGGTCCGAAGCGCCCGTGTCGTCCAGCGGTCGGGGGCGTACTCCTCGAGCCAGACCGCCGCGCCGACCGAGATCGGGAAGGAGACGAGCGCCGTGAGCCCGACGACCCACGCCGAGCCGGCCAGGGCGGCCCGAACCCCCGCCTGTTCCGGCACCCGGGACGCGTATCGGGTCAGGAAGTCCGTGTCGAGCTGCGACGCTCCGTCGAGCAGCACGTCGCCGATCAGGAGGCCGAGCGCCAACAGCCCGAGTAGGGTGGAGGCGGCGCACACGGCGGCGAACGCGCCTCCGAGCGCCCGGCGGCGGCGCCTTCGATGCTCGCTCACCGGATCTCGGGACGGAAGCGTGCGACGACCCACTGGCTGAGCAGGTTCATCGCGAGCGTCATGAGGAAGAGCGTCGTGCCGACGGCGAACAGGCTCCGGTACACGACGGTCCCCTGCGCGGCCTCCCCGAGGCTCACCTGCACGATGTACGCGGTCATCGTCTGGACCGACGAGAAGGGGTCGAGCGTGAGATTCGGGAGTGATCCCGCAGCGATCGTGACGGCCATCGTCTCGCCGAGGGCGCGGGACACGCCGAGGACGAACGAGGCGACGATGCCCGACACGGCGGACGGCACGACGACCCGCACGGCGGTCTCCATGCGCGTGGCGCCGAGCCCGAGCGAAGCCGCGCGCAGCGAGTCCGGCACGGCGCGCATCGCGTCTTCGGAGAGAGACGCCACCGTCGGGATGATCATCACCCCGACGACGAGGCTCGCGGACGCTGCGTTGAACACCCCGGTCCCGGGCACGAGGGTGCGGAGCAGCGGCGTCACGAAGGTGAGCGCGAAGTAGCCGTAGACGACCGTAGGGATGCCGGCGAGCACCTCGAGGAGTGGCTTGAGAACGCCGCGTGCCCGAGGTCCGGCGTACTCGCTGAGGAAGATCGCGCTCAGCACCCCCGTCGGGAGCGCGACGAGCGCCGCGCCGCCAGCGACGAGGAGGGATCCGCTCACCAGGGGGAGCACCCCGAAGCGGGGGTCCTCGAACATCGGCTCCCAGCGCGTGCCGAAGAGGAACGCGCCGAGCGGGACCTCGGCGAAGAAGGCGACGCTGTGGCCGAGCAGCACTACCAGGACGCCGAGCGTCGCCAGCCCGGTCACCCCGGCACAGCCGGCCAGAAAGACCTCGATGAGCCGTTCGCCCCTTCCGGTCGCGCGCCTGCGGCTCAGATCGGGTCGCGCGCTCACCCTCCACCCGCGGCCGCGGCGAGGCGTGCGCGCTCCGATGCGTACCGTGCCGGCGGGAGCGGGTAGAAGCCGGTGTCCGGCACGAGCGTGGACGCTTCGGCGAGGAGGAAGTCGACGAACGCGCGGACCTCGGGGCGGGCGAGCGCGCTGTCGCGTACGTAGACGTACAGGAAGCGCGAGAGCGGCTCGTACGAGCCGTTCCGGATCGTCTCGCCGGTCGGAGCGACGCACCCTGCCCCGTCGTCCACCTCCACGAGACGCAGTCGCTCGGCGTGCGCCCGGTAGTAGGCGTGGCCCACGTAACCGAGCGAGTAGTGATCGCCCGAGACACCCTGTACGAGCACGTTGTCGTCCTCGCTCGCCTGGAAGTCCGGTCGACTCGCCCCCCGACGGCCGGCCACGGCTTCCGTGAAGTAGTCGAAGGTACCGGAATCGGTGCCCGGGCCGTACAGGCGAATCGTCTCGGCGGGCCAGCCGGGACGCACGTCACTCCACGTCCGTACGGTCGCCCCCGGCCCCCAGATGCGGGCCAGCTCGGCCACGGTCAGGCAGGAGACGAAGCGGCTCTGCGGATGGGTGACGACGGTCACGCCGTCGAGGGCGACTTCGAAGGGCACGAAGCGAATGCCCGCCCGGGCGCACCTCGCCTCCTCCTCCTCGGTGACCGGACGCGAGGCGTTGGCGATGTCGATCTCCCCTTCGCAGGCCCGCGCGAAGCCGCCGCC
>JANQME010000444.1 GCA_028280205.1 Longimicrobiales bacterium | reverse complement strand
TCCTGGGCGTGGACATCCTGGTGACGTCGATGCTCGTGAACTTCGGCGTCATGTGCCTGACCGTGCTCGCGCTCCCGACCCGGAATCCGGCGATCGCGGGTCGGGTAACCGTACTGTCGCCGACGCTGAGGGCTCCCCTCGCGATGCTCGGCGTCGTGCTCCTCACCCTCTTCCTGTGCGTGCACGTCTGGAAGGACCTGACCGCCGACGTGAGTGCGTGGTACTTCCACTCGACGCCCCTCTGGATCGGCGTCATGGCGCTCGCCTCGATCATCTACCTCCGCGAGGTGGCGTCGCTGCGGGCGGAGGGCGTGGACACCGAGGCCCTCTTCCACGAGCTCCCACCCGAATGACCGGATCCCTCCCCCACGCGGAGCGTGAGGAGCTCGATGAGGTGCACGCGTGAGCCGCACGAGCCCGATGAGGCGTACCGCGTGAGCCGCATCGAACGCACGGAGCTCGCCCCCGGCTTCGAGATCTCCCGCGTCCTTACCGGTCTGTGGCAGGTGGCCGATCTCGAGCGGCATGGCGACCTGCTCGATCCGGATCCCGCGGCCGAAGAGCTGGCGCGCTACGCCGAGGCCGGCTTCACCACCTTCGACATGGCCGACCACTACGGCACGTCGGAGTCGATCGCGGGGCGTTTCCGCGCGCTGCGCCCCGGGCTCGGCGAGCTCCTGACGAAGTGGGTGCCGGAGCCGGGCCCGAAGACCTCCGAGGAGATCCGCGCGGCGGTGGATCGGGCCCGTGCACGGATGTCGGTCGATGCGCTCGACCTGCTCCAGTTCCACTCGTGGAGCTACGCGGACCCCGCGTGGCTGGACTGCATGTTCGGTCTGGCCGAGCTCCGGGACGAGGGACGCATCCGCCACCTGGGCGTGACGAACACGGACACCGCCCACCTCCGGATGCTCCTCGACACGGGCATCGACGTGGTGTCCAACCAGGTGTGCTACTCCCTGATCGACCGACGCGCACGCGGCGCGATGACCGAGCTGTGCGGGGAGAGGGGCGTGGGGATTCTCGCGTTCGGGACGCTCGCGGGTGGCTTCCTCACCGAACGCTGGCTCGGGGTCGACGAGCCGTCGGAGGACGCGCTCGAGACGTGGTCCCAGATGAAGTACAAGCGCTTCATCGATGCCGCCGGCGGGTGGGCGAAGCTGCAAGGCGTGCTCGGGGCGCTCGATCGGGCCGCGCGTCGGCTGGGGGTCTCGATCGCCAACGTGGCGGTGCGCTCGATCCTGGAGGCGCCGGCGGTCGCCGGTGTCATCGTCGGGGCTCGCCTCGGTCGGAGCGAGCACATCGAGGACACCGCTCGGCTCTTCGACTTCGAGCTCGACGACGAGGCCCGCGAGGAGATCGAGGCCGCGACCGCCGAGCTCGACCCGATCCCGGGCGACTGCGGCGACGAGTACCGGCGCCCCCCCTTCCTCACCGCGGCGGGCGACTTGAGCGATCACTTCGAGTCGATGCCGCCCCCGTACCCCGTTCACGAGGGCCCGGGCGACCGGACCCGCGCGCTGAGCGGTACGGTGTGGGAGGATCTGGCCGGCTTCTCGCGGGCGGTCCGCCACGGCCGGCGCATCCTCGTGTCGGGCACGACCGCCACGCACGGCGAGCGCCTGATCGGGGGTGCGAGCGCCGCGTCGCAGACGTGCTACTGTCTGGACAAGATCGAGGGCGCGGTGCGGTCGCTGGGAGGCACGCTCGAGGACATCGTGCGCACCCGGATCTACGTCGCCCGTGCCGAGGACGCCGAGGCCGTCTCCCGGGTGCACGGGGCGCGACTGGGCCACGTGGCGCCGGCGAACACGCTCGTACGGGCCGGGCTCGTCGGGGACGGGTATCTCGTCGAGATCGAGGCGGAGGCGGTGGTGGGCGCAGGCGGAGGCGCTCGCCGGGAGTGAGCGTCGGGGAAGCGTTGCGCGGGTAGGTCCCCCCCCGACCTTCCTAGCGGCGCGCGGTCCGAAGAAAACGGCGGGCGAGCTGGGCCACGCGCTCCTCGCCGCGCTCCTCCGCCTCCTCGAGGATCGCCTGCACTTCCGCTTCGAGTGAGCGGTCCCCCCATCGGTACCCCGTGGCGATCTCGGCGCCGCGAGAGTCGCCCTCGTCCGCGCCCTGGATGAGCGCCCACGCGGCCGCCTCCGCGTAGTACGGCGAGTCCGGGTCCGGGAGGCGGTACTCCGGTTCGTCCTGGTGGTCGTCTTCCTTCACGAAGGCCCGGGACACCGCGCTATCCTCCGCGCGCCGGCAGGCGGATCTCGGGGGTCTCCGGGTCGGCGCGGTAGAGCACGACCACCCGCCCGATCGTCTGGACCGGGTGCACGTCCGGCAGGGCGTCCGCGATCGCCGACGCCGCCTCGCGCACCGAGAGCGGCGACGCCTCCTGAAGCTTGACCTTGAGGAGCTCGCGGGAGTGGAAGGCCTCGGTGATCGATGCGAGCACGGGCGGGGTCACGCCTTCGGTTCCCACGAGGACGACCGGCTTGAGCCGGTGGGCGAGCTTGCGCAGGTGCGCGCGTTGCCGGGAGGTCAGATCCGTCATGACCCGAATGTAGACGCCGCGTTTCCGATGGCACATGGCTTGCACGTCGCGAGAGTGCGGCGTGCACGATTCGCGCAGGTGCGCGTCGCACGGAGCAGGGGGCGAAATACACGATGCCGACGGGAGGCAGAAAATGCGCACGAGGCCCGAGACGCTCCTGATCACAGGCATGTTCGCCTTCGCGCTCGCGGGTGTGGCCGCCATGTTCCTCGACGACGTCCGGCTCGGTGCGCACGACCCGGTCCCCGTCGATCCCGACCCGCTCGTCGAGCCGGGTGCGATCGACGAGGCAGACGCCTGGTTCGCCGCGGTTCGACCCTACTGCAACCCGGTCGAGGTCGAGACCCGTCTTCGTTGGAATGCG
>JANQME010000428.1 GCA_028280205.1 Longimicrobiales bacterium | reverse complement strand
GACGACGCCTGCGTCGGGACGCGCCATCAGGTCGGCGGCGAGGCCGCCGACGGCGCCCGTTCTCAGGGCCGTGAGCCAGGTGCCGTCCAGGAGCGCGCGGGTCCTGCCCGTCGCCGGGTCGAGGACGAGAACGACGGCGTGGATCGCCGGAAGCCCCGCCGCCACGTTGTCCGGGTAGACCGAGACCACCTTCGCCGAGGCGGCCTCACCGAGCGCCACCTGCGTCCCCTCTCGTCCGCCCTCGAGCGCACGCCCGCTCTCCCCCCGCACGTACGCGGGCATGAAGAGGGTGACGCCCCGGCCGGCCTCGAGCGGAAGCCGTATCGGAACAGTCGCCCTGCCCTCCCCGAGTGCGGCGAAGGCCTCGCGCATGGCGTCGATCGCCCGCGGCATGTCGATCGCCGACCGGACATCGTCCGCGGACAGGATACGGATTTGCATGACGTCGTCGGCTCGTGCGAGTGTGGCGACGACATGATACTCACCCTGGGAGCGTGTGACAGTGACGACCCCGAGAGGCCGTGTCGTGGTCGTCGGCGCAGGCGTGTTCGGCGCGGCGGCCGCGCTCGAGCTCCGGCGCCGGGGCTACGAGGTTACGCTCGTGGACCGGGGCGGGCCGCCGCACCCGGAGGCTTCGTCCACGGACGTGAGCAAGGTGGTCCGGATGGACTACGGGGCGGACGTGTTCTACCACGAGCTGGCGGAAGCTGCCCTCGCCGGATGGGACGAGTGGAATCGAGCGGAGCCACGACCTCTCTACCACGAGACCGGCTTCCTCGTGCTCGCGTCCGAACCGATGCGTGCCGGGAGCTTCGAAGCGGAGAGCTTCCGGACGTTGCGAGACCGAGGGTACGAGCCGGATCGGCTGGATGCCGGAGCACTCGGGAGCCGCTTTCCCGCCTGGAACGCCGACCGGTACCCGGACGGGTACGTCAGCCGGCGTGGCGGTTGGGCCGAGAGCGGTGCGGTCGTCTCCCGGCTCGTTTCCCGTGGAGAAGAGGAGGGTGTCCGGCCGGTGGAAGGGACGTTCGCGGCGCTCCGGGAGGAGGGATCACGCATCGCGGGAGTCCGTCTCGCCGACGGGAGAGAGCTCCGGGCGGACCGGGTGGTCGTCGCCGCCGGGGCATGGACTCCGGTCCTCCTCCCCTGGCTCCGTCCGCTCCTGCGCTCGGTCGCACAGCCGGTCGTCCACCTCGCGCCGGAGGCACCGGAGCGCTTGCGCCCCCCGGGCTTCCTGCCCTTCGCGGCGGACATCTCCGGCTCGGGCTGGTACGGCTTCCCGGCACTCCCCGACGGGCAGCTCAAGATCGGGCATCACGGCATGGGAAAGGAGGCGCATCCGGACGAGCGAGGAGGCGTCGGAGGAGCACACCTGGAGCGGCTGCGTGACTTCCTGTCCGACGCCCTGCCCGCCCTCGTCGACGCACCGGTCGCAGCCACGCGCACATGCATGTACTGCGACGCAGTCGACGGCGATCTGCTCATCGGCCGCGATCCGCTGCGCGACGGACTGGTCGTGGCCGGCGGCGGGAGCGGTCACGGATTCAAGTTCGCGCCGCTGCTCGGGCCGCTGGTCGCGGACGCGCTCGAAGGCCGCGAGAATCGCTGGAGCAACCGCCTGGGCTGGCGGGCTTCGGGGCCCGTGCGCACCGAGGCGGCCCGTCACACCATCCCGAACAACGAACCCCCGAGGAAGGAGGAAGCCGGATGAAGACGATTTCCACCCCCGAAGCCCCGACGCCAGCGGGGCACTACAGCCAGGCCATCGTCTACGGCGGGGTCGTGTACGTCGCGGGCATGCTCGGAGTCGATCCGAAGGAGCCGGAGGCGAATCCGGGCGACGCCGGACAGCAGACGCGTCAGGCGCTGCGGAACGTCTCCGCGGTGCTCGAGGCGGCGGGCTCGGACCTGGGCTGCGTGGTCCGCATGATGATCTACGTCTCCGGCCACGACCTCTGGCCCGCCGTGAACGAGGCCTATGCAGAGGTCATGGGTGAGCACCGGCCGGCCCGGGCCATCGTCCCGGTCCGGAGCTTCCGCGAGCCATTCCTGGTGGAGATCGTCGCCACGGCCGCGCTGGGAGGCTGACCTGGAGCTCAGACCCCCATGCGCGGCAGCGTCATGTTGTCCAGGAAGAGGCGATCCCGGGGCGACAGCGACTTGATCCCGTCCTCGTCCACGACGTTCAGGAGCCGGACGACCTCCTCCTGATTGAGCGGATGCAGCGCCTGCATCTTGATTCCGCCCCACCGCTCCCGGTCGACCTGGTTCTGGACACCCTGGGAGGAGTAGTGCGAATTCGGCGCCTCGACCCGCCGGCGGGCGGCGATTCTGGCGCGGCGCCAGTGGCGGTACCACAGCCGCAGGGCAATCCCACCCGTGACGAAGACGGCGAGGGCAGGAATGAGGAAGCTCATCATGACGAACCCGTATCCCGACCGAACGGCCCGAGGAGCCCCCTGGCTCCCGTTCATGCACATCCGGCATGACTCGACGTATCAGATACGACGAGAACGCACCTCGAAAGGTTGCAGATCCGGTGCCGCTTCGAAAGTCGGGCGGGTCACCGGCAACGGGACGCACCCACGACCGGGCCACCTCAGCGGGAGTCGGCGGCAGCGGGGGCCCGGCGGGCGGGACGCGCCAGGACGACTCGACCCGGGCCGGCGGGGACGGGACGCAGCACGGGACCGGCCGCGCTCCCTTCGTCCTTCACCTCGAGCACGAAGTCGAAGAGCTCCGGTCGGCCCTCCACCACGTCGCCACGGCTGAACAGAACGATTCGAGGAACTTCATGCAGGAGGTGCCGGACGAGACGCACGGTGCGGACCCGGGCCTCCTCTTCGAGTCGATCGAAGGGTTCTTCCAGCATGAGCGAGGCGACGATGCGTCCGGCGGCGGCGACGAGCGACGCCGTGGCCAACCGGATGGCAACACGCCCGAGGGCCAGATCCTCTTCGGAGAGCGGCGCGAGCGCGCCGGCGCTCCCCTGCAGGTGGACGGCGCCCGAGGCCTGCGTGATCGCCAGGATCCGTCCTCCCGAGAGCCGGGAGACGAATCGGGACGCACGGTCGAGAAGGAGGTCCGCCGCGCGTGCGCGGCGAGCCGAGCGGACCCGCAGGAGCGCCTGGACGACGGCGCCCTTTGGACCGTCGACCCCGGTGGGCCACGAGCCGACCCGGCCCTCCCGCTCACGGAGTCGGTTTCGGAGAACCTCGACCCGCTCCGAGCCTGCTTCGAGGGCTGCGTGCAGCGTGAAGGAACGGCGCTCGAGCTCCTGGAGGTGGAGAGGCTTGGGCTCGAGCTGCTCCCACCGACTCCGCCACCAGCTCCCGTCCTGCACGACGGACTCCCACTCCTCGCGGAGCTCCTCGAGCACCTCGGCGTAGTGGTCCGCGAGAACCCGGCCGCACGTCGGACAGGGCGCGTCCGGCCCGGTCGACTCCATGCGGCGGATGCGCGCCCGCAGCTCGCGTGCCCGGTCGCGGTACGCGTTCAGCGTCGTCTCGGCGTCCTGACGCTCCCGGTGCCAATCCATGGTGGCGACCTCAAGGTCACCGTCGACCTCGGTCACGTCGGCGCGGCGTGAGATCAGCTCCTGCTCGGCCAGCCGGAGCTCCGCGGCACCGAGCTCGGGGTCGACGCGCACGGCACCCCGAGCCGGCCGATCCGTCGGAGGAA
>JANQME010000422.1 GCA_028280205.1 Longimicrobiales bacterium | reverse complement strand
ATGCGGAGCTCAAGTTGGAGAAGGCCCGCATGACGGAGGAGTAATAGCAGTCCTGTGTCATGCGGGCCAAGGACACCCCCCGTCGGGTGGGGTGAAGGTCGCCTCGCCGCACGTGCGCATCGGGCCCGTACGTTCGTTGAAGGTGATCGACGAGTCCGCCTCGATCGTCATCCCCTCCTGCGAGACCCGGGCGCGCCCCTCCGCCGGCGCGCGCAGCAGGAGCACGCGGTCGCGGGCCCCGAAGCGGGCAGCGTCGCCCTCGTACTCGGTGAGCACGTAGCCCCGAAGCCCCATGAGCGAGGTGGCGACGGAGTCGATCCCGACCCCCGGTCGCTGCCCCGCGGCGGCCTCGGCGAGGCGGGCCGAATCCTGGGCGAAGAGGATCGAGTCGGCACCGACGGGCCGCGCCAGACGCTCGAGCCTGCGCATGATGGCGAGACGCGTCGAGTCCGTCTCCTGCGCGAGGGTGTCTCCAAGCGCAGTGGGGGCGGCAGCGGCCGAGTCGGTGCGGGCCGAATCCGGGATGACCTGCGCGGCGACCCGCTCGGACGAAACGGCCGGGAGTGCCACGACGAGGACGAGCAGCCCGAGGGTCCGGGCGGCCGATCGCATCACCGCGTCTCCACCGATCCTGCCGGGGGTCCCAGGGTGGTCGCGTCGACGGCCTCCTCTTCCGCTTCGGCCCGGATGCGCCGCCGGTAGACACCGGCAGAGAGGAAGATCCCGAACTCGTAGAGGAGCACGAGGGGGAACATCATGAAGATGGTGAGCGTGATCGCGTCGCCGGGGGTGATGAAGCTGGCGAGGATCGTGATCAGCACGACCGCGTGCCGGCGCTTGGAGCGGAGAAACTCCGGCGTGACGAGCCCCATCACGCTCAGAATCAGAATCACGATCGGCAGCTCGAACACCGCGCCGAAAGCGATGAGCATCTTCACAATGAAGCCCAGCGTCGCGTTGATCTCGAGCTGGGCTTCCAGGGACGTGGTCAGGAAGGCCTTGAAGAACTCGAGCGTGACGGGCAGGGCGGCGAAGTACGCGAGCGCCATACCCGCGACGAAGAGGACCAGCCCGAGATAGAGCGAGGGGACGATCGCCTTCTTCTCGTGCGGTTCGAGGGCCGGAGAGAGGAACGACCACGTGTGGTACACGATGATCGGGAAGGCGAGGATGATCCCCCCGTAGATCGCCAGCCGGAGGGTGACGAAGAACGGATCGGCCGGCGACAGGTTGATCAACCGGAGGTCCGGGTCGTCGTACGCCTTGCGGATCGGCTCGACGAGGAGGTCGAGGACGTTGAAGTAGTAGACCAGCCCGAACGAGACCAGCGAGCAGACCACGAGTGCCAGGATCGACCAGAGGAGCCTCCAGCGAAGCTCTTCCAGGTGGTCGAGAAAGGGCATTTCGCCCCTCGGATTGTCTCGCATCGAGCCGGCGGGTTCGGTGTTCGCGTCGACCAGGAGAGTAGCGCTCCGGTTGGTGGGCAGGATGCCGGGCGTGGCCCGACGCGGCCCTCAGATCGGCATCTCGACCTGGTTGCGGCGAAGCTCCTCGCGCCGCTCCGCGGCGGCCATCTCGTGGACGAACTCTTCGAACTCACCCGCGTCCTGGAAGTTCCGGTATACGGAGGCGAAACGGACGTACGCGACACGGTCGACGGGAGAGAGCCGTTCCATGACCATCTTGCCGATCCGGACGGAGTCCACCTCCACCCCGGCCTGCCGCGAGAAGTGGTCTTCGACGTCGTCGACGAGGGCCTCCATCTCCGAGGCCGAAACGGGTCGCTTCGCGCAGGCGATCTTCACGCTGCGCAGCAGCTTGGCGCGGTCGAAATCCTCGATGGCCCCCGAACGCTTCAGGACCTGGATCGGCCGCTCCTCCACGTACTCGTAGGTCGTGAAGCGGGCCCCGCAGACGGTGCACTCCCTCCGGCGGCGCACGGCGCGCCCGCCACGGCTGGCCCGGGTGTCTACGACCCGGTTCTCCGTCGCGTCACACTGCGGACAACGCACGGCTCAGCCCATGTTCTCCAACATGTCCCGGGCGAGCACCGCCATGCTCGAGCCCGGGTACGTGTTCACGATCCGCTCCAGGGTGAGACGTGCTGCAGCTTCGTCGTCGAGCGCGATCTGGAGGTTCGCGATGCGGAAGAGCGCGTCCGGCACCCGCTCGTGCGTCGGGAAGAGCTGCTGGACCTCCTGGAACGCCGTGAGGGCGTCCTCCGGGCGATCCTGCTGTACCAGGACGTCGGCCAGGAAGAAGTGCGCGTCCGGCACCCGCGGGTCGGCGGGGTACTCCTCGATGAACTGCTGGAAGGCCGCCGACGCCGAGTTGAAGGACTGCCGCTGGTACTGGGCCTGCGCCGCGTTCCAGAGCTCGTCCGAGCTCCCACCGCCTTCGAGGAGGCTCTCTCCACCCCCGGCGATCGTGGCCGAGTCACCCGTCGAGGGCGGCGTCACGATCCCGCCCGACGCCCGTCGCATGTTTGCGAGCTGGTCACGCACGGCGGTGAGACCGCGTTGATTCTCTCCGGCGATCGCTTCGATCCGGACCAGACTCTGGTTGATCTGCTGAAGCTGGCGGTTGAGGTCGCCCCGCAGGTCGAACATCTGGTCGCCCTGCGTGCGCAGCGTGTCCTGCGTCGAGAGCGTTTCCTCGCGGAGCTGGACGATCAGCGAGTCCTGTCGCGCCGCGACGGCGCGCAGCTCCTCCTGGAGCGTGCGGATGTCACCCTTCATGGCGCATCCGCCCAAAACGACGGAGACGGCCAGCGTCGTGAGGACGCGGGCCGCCGTGGCTGGTCTGGAACGTCTCATCATGTCCTGAGCCCCTCCCCCGGGAGCAGGCCCGGGGGAGGGGTCGATCGAATGGCCCGTCAGTTGCCCGGAGGGTTGATCATGTTCGCGCCGGCCGTGATCACGAACTGACCCCGCCGGTTCCGTGCCCACGACTCCTCGTTGGAGCCCTGCGCGAGCGGACGGTTCTCGCCAAACGAGACGATCTCGAAGCGGTTCTCCGCAAGGCCGAAGCCCGTGAGGAACTGCCGGACCGACTCCGCCCGACGATTCCCCAGCGCCATGTTGTACTCGGTCGAGCCGCGCTCGTCCGCATGCCCCTCGATGCGCATCTGCACCTGTGGGCTGGCACGCAGGATGTCGACCTTCGCGCGGAGCGTGGTCTCGGCGTCCGGACGGATCTCGGACATGTCGTAGTCGAAGAAGACCATCTCCTCGAGCGTGGCGCGGGCCTCCCGGATCAGGCGCTGGCGCTCGGCCTCAGCCGCACGCTGACGAGCCTCTTCCTCCGCCTGCCGGCGACGCTCGGCCTCGGCGGCCGCGACGGAGTCGTTGTAGCGCTGCAGCGAGTCCTGATCCGGCTGCGGTGGGGGCGGGGGCGGGGGCGGGTCACCTCCGCACGCGCCCACCAAGAGGGTGGCTGCGAAAACCGTGACGAAGAAACGACGGACGATCATCCCATCTCCCGGGTTGAGCGAACTGTGATGAACCTCGCGGCGCGTGCTGGCTACGTACGCCGAGAACCGCTTCGAAGCTAACCCCGTTTCTCGGGGTGGAAAGCCCCCTGCGATATAGGTCGGGAGGCACCGAAATGCAACGTTTATCGACGTTCGCACCGGCCGGTGCGAACGCTCCTCGCGGCCACCTGTAAACATTTGATTATTCGGGCGGTGGAAGCGCCGGGGACCAGTCGGGGAGGTCGACGCGGCGACCGCCCAGGAGCGATCGCACGCGCCCGGTCGTCACGTCTGCAATCATCAGGCCGAACCCCCAACTGCGCTCGCCGACGAAGACGAGGTGGCGGCCGTCCGGAGCCCAGCTCGGGGCCTCGTTGTTGCCCTCCGAGGTGAGCTGGCGCAGCACGCGTCCGCCGTCCTCGAGGTTCGCCACCAGGATATGGTAGCGGCCGCGTCGGTCGATCCGCCCGTGGAACGCTACGAGATCGCCGTGCGGGGACCAGTCGGGCGCGGCGTAGAAGCCACCGCCCCCGTACTCGTACGGCGAGAGCGTCTCGGCGGCTCCCCCCTCGGCCGGCATCATCATGACCTGCGGGACGTTGTCGCCAAAGCGCAGCGTGTTGAACGCGAGCCAGCGGCCGTCGGCCGAGTACGTCGGGCTGACGTCGTACCACGGACCACCCGAGAGGAAGGCGAGGCAGCAGTCCTGCGCCAGATCGTACGTGAAGATCCCGCTCTGGTTGTCGCTGCCGAGGACCGTGAAGGCCAGCGTCTGTCCGTCGGGGTGATACGTCGGGGTGATGTAGTCACCCGCGCCCCGGACCGCCGGAAGCATACGCTCGCCGCCGCCGTCGGTGCCGATCTCGTAGATGCGGGGGACGCCCGTCTTCCAGGACGCGAACGCGATCCGACCCCCGTCGGGCGACCATGTGGGCGAGGTGGACAGATCCTCGTTGTAGGTGAGCCGGCGAAGATTCTCTCCGTCCGAGTCGATGACGTAGACCTCTTCGTTTCCGGTGTTGTCGCGCATCGAAAAGGTGATCCGGCTGGCCGCCATGCCGGGATCGCCGGTCGCCCACGTCACGACCTGATCGGACGCCCGGTGTACCGCCATGCGGAAGTCCTCGTCGAAAGCGGCCGGGAGGCGGAACCGACCCTGTTCCCGCAGCTCACCGTACACGACGTCGTGCAGCTCCAGGAGCAGCACATACCCGTCCCCCGCCCCTTCGACCGTTCCCGTGACGAGCCAGACCGCTCCGAGTCGATCCCAGAGCGTGTAGTCGACTCGATCCCCGACCAGCGCATCCGGCAGCGAGTCCAGCACCTCGAACCGATCCGAGTTGCGGAGGTCGCGTCCGATGATCGCCTCGATCTGGGGCGCCAGCTCGTTCCCACCGAAGGCACCGCCGAACGGCTGCATCGCCAGCGCCGGCAGGTACGTATTGGCGTAGAAGAGGCCGAGCTCCACACCCGGCAGATCCTCCTGAGCCACGAGCCCCACCGGCCCCGCACTCACCAGGACGACGAGCACACACAGCCGGGCCTGCACGGCCCGACTCCCCCGATTCTCCTTCCTGCCCCAGCCCATCATGGCGACTCCGTGACTCCGTGCTCCAAGGGTGCGTTCGCGGGCCGGAAGGTGAATCGGACCGGAAATCGTTCGAAGGGAACGTCGTCCGGAAGCGCTCCGAAGCGCCCCCGCCCCGCACACTCCACGGCGCCCATCGACTCGAAGTCGAAGGCGGTGTTGCCGGAGCGGCCCACGAACTCGATGTCCTCCGCGTAGCCCTCGCGATCGATGTAGAAGAAGACCGTCGTTTCCCATCGTCCCCCCTGCCTCCACCGGAAACAGCGCTGGATCTGGCGGATGATGTTCTCGTAGTAGGCCGGGTAGTCCCTGCGCAGCCCCTCGATCCGGACGTTCAGATCCTCGCCGCTCACCTCCGGCTCTTCCTCGGGCGGATCGACCGGCGCGGCGGCTTCGCTGGTCTCTTCGGCCACCTCGGGCGTCGCCTCGACCGGCTCTTCCTCGGGTTCCTCCTCCGGCTCTTCCGGAGGGGGCTCCGGATCGGGTTCCTCGACCGGCACCACCTCTTCCGGCTCCGGCTCGGGCGGCGTCGGCTCGGGCTCCGGACGCTCGACAACGACCTCCTCGGTGGCCGGCGTCGGCTCCTCGGCCTGCACGGCGGGTGGCGGCGAGACCAGCTCGATCTCGTAGGTGACGAAGGCGATCTCGGGAGGCGTGTACAGGGTGCTCGCCCACAGCAGCGCGAAGAGCGCCGCGTGGAAGGCGGCCGAAAGCGCCATGGAGCGCCGATCCAGGGGGTCGCGGCGGTCCCGCAACCTAATTTCCTCCCCGGTACGGCTCCGCCACGACCGACCAGTCCACGCCGCTGTTGACCGCGATCGCCATCGTCTTGAGGATGGGGCCGTACGGAGCGAGCGAGTCCGCCCGGATGAAGACGCGCTCGACCGTCCCGACCGACAGCAGTTGGGGCAGGCCGCTCTCCAGATCGGCGAGCGACACCGGCGTCTCCTCCATGAAGATGCTCCCGTCCCGCATCACGGTGATGAAGAACGGGGTCTCCTGAGACGTCAGCGGCTGGACGTCGGCTCTCGGGATCGAGACCTCGATGCCGCCCTGCAGGATCGGCGCCGTGATGATGAAGATGACGAGCAAGGTGAATGCCACGTCGACCAGGCTCGTAACGTTGATCTCCGCATTGATGGGGAGGTCGGAGCGGGCCGCCCCGCGCCTCCTCGATCCGAGCGAGCTCATACGCGTCCCTCTCGGGCGAGGGTCCCGATGAACTCGCTGGAGAAGCCCTCGAGCTCCCCGCTCACGAGGTTGAGTCGGCCCACGAAGTGGTTGTACGCGATGACGGCCGGAATCGCCACGGCGAGCCCCGCGACCGTCGTGACGAGTGCCTCGGCCACACCCGGAGCCACGGCCATGATGTTGCTCGAACCGGACGAGGTGATGCCGAGGAAGGCGTTCATGACCCCGATCACGGTGCCCATCAGCCCCATGAGAGGCGAAACCGAGCCGATCACGGCGAGCCAACCCAGTCCGTGCGCCAGCTCGTCTCGCTCCTCGGCCTCCTCCTTCTCGAGGACCAGGCGTAGCGCCTCGAGCTGGGTGAGGGAGAGACCCTGCTTGACCTGCGCGCCCTCACGTAGCGCGCCCGGCCTGAGCTCGGAGAAGAAGTTGACGCCCTGCCGGAACACCCGGCCGTACGGCGAGTCCGGGAGGGCGAGGATCGCGCGATAGGCATCCTCGAGCCGCTGCGCACGCTCCATCTCGTCCAGAAACTGGTCACCCTGCCGCCGGACCTCGCGGAACTGCCGCGCCTTCGAGAAGATCAGCCACCACGAGAAGAGCGAGAAGACAGCCAGGACCGTCAGGACGATCTTGGTGGGCAGGGTGCCCCCCACGACCATCTCGAACGCGCTCGTCGGCGGCTGGGACTGGAGGAGCAGGTACAGCGACGGGCTCATGCCTGGGCTCGTGACCTCTGATTCGCGATGTACTCGTAGGTTTCCTGCAGACCCCGTTCCAGCGTGAAGGCGGGCGCCCAACCCTTCGATCGGATCAGCCCGGAATCGAGGGTACTGTGCCGAAGCTCTCCCGGGCGAGCGGGTTCGTGGTTCCTCGGGAGCGACACCCCCGCAATTCCCTCGAGGACATCCGCCAGCTGCAGGACGCTTGTCCCGGTCCCGGTTCCGACGTTGAAGGCCCGGGCGTCGAGCCCCGGGCCGTCGGTGAGCTCGGTGTCCGAGGCGAGCATGTTCGCGGCAACCACGTCCCCTACATACACGTAGTCACGGGTTTGTTCGCCGTCGCCGAACACCGTGAGCGGTCGCTCGTCGAGGAGCCGGCTGCAGAAGATCGCCACCACGCCCGCCTCTCCGTGCGGGTCCTGACGCGGGCCGAAGACGTTCGAGTACCGTAGCGCGACGTACTCGAGGCCGTGGATGCGCCGGTAGTAGTTCAGATAGTACTCCCCCCCGAGCTTCGTCACTCCGTAGGGAGAAAGCGGGAGCTTGGGCGCACTCTCGGGAGTCGGAATCTGCTCGGGCTCACCGTAGACGACGCCACCGCTGCTCACGAAGACCATCCGCTGGGTGCCGACGTCGAGCGCGGCCTCCGTGAGGTTGAGCAGGCCCATCAGGTTGATCGAAGCATCCCCGGCGGGGTCCGCGACGGAGAACCGGACGTCGATCTGGGCCGCGTGATGGTTGACCAGGTCGAAGCGCACGTCCTCGAAGAGGGTGCGCACCTCCGGGTCGCGGATGTCCATTTCCACGAACTCCGCACGGGCGGGCACGTTCTCCATCCGGCCGGAGGAGAGGTCGTCGACGATCCAGACCTCGTCGCCGCGCTCGAGGTAGGCGTCCGCCACGTGGCTGCCGATGAAGCCGGCACCGCCCGTGACCAGGACTTTTCGTATGGGCATGGTAGAGCGTATTGGAGTGGCTTTTGGTCGGGAAGAGGCCCGCACGAGTCAGCGCGGACGGCCGTCCTGTGCGCGGACGGTCGAGTGTCGGACGAGTGTCGGGGAGCCGAAACGGGCGGAGTCCCTGCCGACGGGTGCCGACGGGGACTCCGGGTGGGGCCGGGAGGCGAGGAGATCGATCGTCCTCGCCGGGGGCATCAGTTCATCGTCCGCGCGAGGCGTACCACCACGCCCTGTTGAAACACGTCGTCTCGCATCGACAGGATGCGGGCGGCGGCCGTGGTCTGACGGACCCCGATGACCTGCAGAGAGCCCTCGCGAGCGGTCGGGATCGCGTCGCCGTACAGAATGAACTCGTCCCCGACGGAGATGCCGTCGTCACTGCCGAGGTCGAGGAAGGCCACATTCCCGATTCCGGAGATCACCTGATCGCCCTCGAAGCCCATGATCATGGCCTCCGAGCCGCCGGTGACCGCCCTGGCCTCCACCCCGGGCTGAAGCGCGTACTCCGGCAGCGGCCCGACCCAGTCGCCCGGTTGGATCCGCTCATACTCCTTCGTCACGATGGCGACGACCTCTCCGTCCCCGATCGTCGAGACCTCTGCGACCCCGGTTGGGATGACCACCTGCCCGACGCCGTCGATCGTATCGTCCACGCGGTAGAGCTGAAGCATTGCACCGACGCGTGCCGGGCTCGGCATCGTGACGCGGATCCGGTCGTAGGAGCGGATCGTCGTGGCGCGCTGGCCGCGCTCGGCGAAGCCGACAACCCAGCCGGAGTTCTCCGGATCGCCCTGGAGGCCGATCAGCCACGGTGCGGAGTAGACGCGGTCGCGTGAGACTGCGACGGCGGTCTCCTGGGTGACCACGAGAACCTGCGAGCGATGGGTCCCCGTGGTGTCGGGGAAGAAGATCGTGCGCTCGCTCTCCGTGACCGGGCGTGCCTGGCGCAGACCGAAGGGCACGAGATCGACCGGCACCCCCTCGACTTCACTCTGGACGGGCTCCGCAGGCTCCTCGGGCACCATGGGGTCGACCGGCTGCTCACCGGGCAGGCCCGGGATGACGAGCACCTCCGTCGGATAGATCCAGTTCGGATCCTCGACGACGTCCCGGTTGGCATTCCAGATCACCCGCCACTCGAACGGGTTCTGGTAGTAGCGCTGTGCGAGGTCCCACAGCGTGTCGTCCCGGACGACGGTATGCGTGCCCAGAGGCTCCTGCGCCTGGGCGAAAGTCGGCAGAATCAATACGGCGACGAGAGCCGTGGCCGAGCGAACCATCTGGGCTCCTTCGGCAAGTAGGACAGGGCTTTTCACCCCTGGAACGCTGACCGAAGATATTCCTGGGCGGCGCCGGAGGTCAACGAATTATTTCGATTTGACTTCATATGTTTACGTCGCGAGCTCCGAGGCGAGAGAGACGTACCTGCCGCGACCCACCACGACGTGGTCGAGCACCGGAATCCCCACGGCCCGCCCGGCTTCGGAGAGCTGCCGGGTGACGGCGCGGTCCTCGGGTGACGGGGTCGGATCGCCCGACGGGTGGTTGTGGACCAGGATGATCCCGGCGGCCCCCTCCCCCACGGCGACCCGGAACACCTCGCGGGGGTGGATCAATGAGGCGTCGAGAATACCCCGTGTGATCAGAACCTCCCGCACCACTCGGTGGCGTGTGTTGAGGAGGAGGGCGTGGAACTCTTCCTGCGGAGCGTCGCGGAGCCTCGGACCGAGTCGGCGATACACGTCCTCGGGCCCGCGGATCGGTGCGCTTCCGGCGCCACGTTCCGCCGCGGCGCGCCGCCCCAGCTCGAACGCGTCGACCAGGCGGGCCGCGGTCGCGGGCCCGACCCCGGGCAGCCCTTCCAGGGAACCGACGTCCGCCGAGGCGAGACGACCGAGCTCCGGAAAGCGGCGGGCCAGACCCCGAGCTACACGAACGGCGGAACGGGACGCCGTCCCGCTGCCCACGAGCAGCACGAAGAGCTCTTCGAGCGACAGGTTCCGGGGTCCGACGGTCCGCAGCCGTTCACGCGGCCGCTCGCGGGGATCGATCGTGAGAGGGGAGGGGCTCGACATCCGCAGACGATCACCCTCGACGTCGCTCGGTGCGATGGGTGGGAGTGTCGCCTGAATGCGGGGCGGGGTCGTCCGGCTGCGCGGGCTCGATCGCGGCAACGAGAACCAACGCGTCCTCCTGCGGCCGCTCGTAGTAGCCTCGTCGGCGACCCACTTCCTCGAAGCCGAAACGGGCATAGAGCGCGTGGGCCGCCTCGTTCGACGCCCGCACTTCGAGGAAGACCTTCCTGACCCCGCGAGCCCGCGCCCGCTCGAGCACGTGCTCCAGCAGGCGAGCGCCGAGCCCCCGCCCCCGGAAGCCCGGCGCGATGGCGATATTGGCCAGTTCACCCTGGTCCAGGATGCACCAGAGCACCGAGTAGCCGATGACCGCATCCGTGGCGTCCGTCATCACGACCAGCTCGACGCCACTCCGGTCGAGCAGCCCCGCGAAGGTGCGGGGCTCCCACGGCGTGGTGAACGCCTCACGCTCGATCGCCGCGACGGCCTCGACGTCCTCAGAGCGCAGCGCCCGGATCGAGATGCCCTCCGGGCCCGTCAGGCGCTCCACAGCCGCTCCGCCCCGGCGGCGCGGACGTACGCTGGCTCCCAGGCGCCCAGCTCGTGGATGGGATCCACGCGAGCCCGCGCACAGTACTCGACCAGGCCGTCGGCCAGCGTTCGATCCGGCCCGGGCTCTACGACGTCGAAGCCGGCGCCCTCGATGAGTGCCCGATGGCGGAGCGCGCCGTCCCCCGTGAAGGCGGCCCCGCCGGGCACATCACCGGCGAGGAGATCACGCAGCTCACGGGCGTGAGGCTCGACGAGCGTCTCGACGCGCTCACCGCCGACACCCCAGCATCCGCCGTAGACCCGCTCGGCCCGCGCGTCGAAGAGGGCGTAGCGTACCGGGCCGGCCTCGGTTGCGAGCGCAGCGGCCGCGAGGCTGGACACGGCCCGAACGGGCAGGGCGAGCGCCCGCCCCAGGCCCTTGGCGGTGGCAGCCGCCACCCGCACTCCCGTGAACGAACCGGGCCCCTCGCCGACGACGAGTCCATCAAGGTCCCGGCGTCCGACACCCGCCTCCTCCAGCACCTCGTCGATCGCGGGAAGGAGGCCGGACGCGTGCGCGGCCTGTCGAGCCAGCACGACACGCGCACGGACTTCGCGACCGGTCGCCGCGACGACCGAGCCGACCGGCCCGGACGTGTCGAAGGCGAGAAGAAGAGGGTCCCTCATGATCGGACCCCGGCCCGGCCGCGCTCAACCACTCGAGGAGACCGAAAGCGGGAACGGCGGCAGAGCCGGAGGAGTCCCGATCCGACGGACCTCGACGTCGCGCACGAGCGGCTCGTCCTGCGGGACGAAGAGATCCACGAGCCAGTGGTGCTCGGGCAGTAGGTGGCCGGCCCGCTCGGGCCACTCCACGAGGACGATCTCTCCCTCGCTGACCAACTGGGACCAGCCGAGCTCCCAAAGCTCGTCCTCGGCTTCGAGGCGGTACAGATCGAGGTGGACGACCTCGCGCCCGGACTCCACGGGGTAGCGCATCAGGAGGTTGTACGTCGGCGACGGCATCGTCTCGAAGACACCGGCACCGGAGCCGATGGCGCGCGCCAGGACGGACTTGCCGGCACCGAGGGCGCCGCGGAGCCCGATGAAGACGGGCGCTTCGACCACCTGTCCGATGCGCAGACCCCAACGCTTCAGCTCGGCCTCGTCCAGTCGCACGGGATGCTCGTTCCAAGGGCGGGAGGTCGGGGGGTCCGCTCCGCGGACCGAGCAATATAACGGCGGAGACGCTCCGTTCAGCCTGCCTGCGCAGGCCTCCGGTAGAGGCCTTCCCGGTCGATGATCGCCGCCACGAGCTCGGGCACGAGCCCGCGGACGGACTCTCCCGCAGCGAGCCGCGATCGCACCTCGGTGGCCGACACGTCGACCCTGCCGACGGGAACGCGCACGACCCCCGGTAACGGTTGGGCGAGCACCTCCCCGCCCCGATCCATCACGGCCAGCGTGGCGAGCTCGCGGATGCGCTCCGGGCTTCGCCACCGGGACAAGCTCCGATACTGATCGATGCCGAGAACGAGGAAGAGGTGCACGTCGACGCCGTACTCGACGCGGACCTCCTCGAGCGTCTCGACGGTGTAGGAGGGAGGGAGGCGCCGAAGCTCGCGGTCGTCCACCTCGAACCGAGGATCGACCCGGGCCGCCGCCCGGGCCATCTCGAGGCGCACACGAGGCTGCGCGATCGGCTCTTGCTTTCGGGGAGAGCGCAGGGCGGGCACCCAGAGCAGTCGCTCCAGATCGAGGGCGTCGGCAACGTCGCGGGCAACGGAGACGTGGCCGACGTGCGGAGGGTCGAAGCTCCCGCCGAAGATTCCGATCCGGCGGTCAGCTTCCCACTTCATCGATGCGGATCGACTCCGCCGCCTCGGAGTCGGGGTACTCCAGGAGGAGCCGGTCCCGGGCCTCCTCGGCCAGGTCGTCGTACCCGATCGCGGAGTTCGAGTGGTAGATGCCGAGCAGCGCCATGGGAGCGTACTCCGACTCGGGGTAGAGGTTGACGACGAACTCGAAGTACTTGATGGCCGAGTCGAACATGTTGCGCCGGAAGTAGAAGTCGGCCGTCAGATATTCCTTCTCCGCCAGGGTGACGCGCAGCTCGTTGGCCACCGCCGCGGCCTGCGCCGCCTGCTCCCGACCGGCGAAGTCGATCACCACGTTGCGGCAGGCGCTGATGGCCTCCTGCGTATACCCCTGGTCCCTCTGGGGCCTGGGAGCGAGCGCGGCGAGGGAGCGGCACACCCCGAGGCCGGCGTCGGCTGCCGCCGGATGTTCACCGTACCGGTCCAGGAAGCGTCCGTACTCGGCCCGGGCGGTCAGATAGTCGCCCCGGTCGTAGTAGATGTCGCCCAGCATGAGCCGGGCTTCCGGCACGCGCGGCCAGTCGCCGTGCGCGACGAGGAGCCGGTCGAGCGCCTCGATCGCGTTGCCGTGGTCGCCGTCCTCGAACTCGGTGCGCGCGATCTCGAAGAGCCGATCCGGCTCGACTCCCTGGTAGCGCGTCATCCCGGGGCCACACCCCGCCAGGAAGACGGCGGCGAGCGCGGACGTGAGGAGACCGGGTGTGAGAGGACTGAGTCTGTGCATGCTTCCTGTGACGATGGCGTCTCGCGCCGTCCTGCGGTGGTGCGTCAACGACGCTGCGGCACGGAGCCAGCCGTGGAAATTAACGACAACGGCCGTCGCGCAGGTGTTCCAGTCCCCGCCCGAACCGTATCTCGTCGAACCGGTCCTGAGCCCTCTCTATGAGCGAGCCGGCCTGGTCCGCATACCGCACCTGGGCGTACGCGTCCATCGCGCCGGAGCAGTCCCCCATCTCGACCAGAATCTCGCCGCGCTCGAACCAGGCCTGGGCCTGGATGTTGAGCGGCTGACCCACGTCGGTCGTGCGGGTAGCCAGGCGGAGTGCCTCCGCGAGCTGCGCGTCGCGATCGCCCCCCGGAGTCTCGCTCCGCTCGCGAAGGCCCCGAGCCAGGTTGAACGAGCACGTGCCGATGTACCAGTCGACCTCGCCGCGCTCCCATGGTCGAACCATCTCGCGAAAGCGCTCGAAGAAGACGAGCGCATTCTGACAGTCGCCGATCTCATCGTACGCGACACCCACCTCGAACACCACGTCGGGCTCGGAGTCGTCGACGGCGTCGGCCATGGCCCGCTGGTAGAACGGGAGCGCCTGTCCGTACTGCCCGTTCTCGAAGTAGTGCCGTGCCAGCGGGAGGGCCATGTCGCCCACTCCGAGGCCGGGCCGAAGCTCGAGCGCGGTCTCGACCGCGGTCGCCATCGCGAACCCGTCCCCCTTCTCCTGGGCGATCCGGGCGAGGTACATGAGGTCGGTGACCGCCTGGTCCGTGAGGTCCGGGTCCCGCGCCGCCGCGTCGACGTAGTACGCCCCGGCGTCGTCGACTCGATCCATCACGACGTACGTGTGCGCGACGCGCGCGGTGACCGCCGGGTCCGCGGCCCCCTGGCGGATCGCCAGGCGATACTCCGCGAGCGCCTCTTCGAAGTTCCCCTGCGCGAACGCCTGGTCGCCCCGCTGGACCGCTGTGGAGTCGGTGTCACGCGCGGCGCACGCCGCAAAGGCGACGCACAGCACCAAAGACGAGGTCAGGGAGGGTCGTCTCATCATAGTCGCGAAAACCGCAAAGATCGGACCGCGCCTGCGGTCCGACCAGTCACGCCTCCGCGCCCTCGCCGTCCAGGGACATCTGCACCGACGCCAGGTACGCGCGGGCCCGCATGTCTCGAGGATCGTCTTCCAGACATCGCTTCCATTCGGCGACCGCGCCGTCGTCGTCTCCGAGACGATTGAGGACGACGCCGAGCCGCACACGGGCGCCCACGAACGACGGCCTCGATTCGAGGATGAGCATCAACTCGGCCCTGGCCTCTTCCAACTCGCCCAGCTCGATGAGCGTTTCCGCGAACTTGCTGCGGATGTCCATGAAGCGCGGGCGAATCTCGAGGGCCGCACGGTAGTGCTCGATCGCGTCGGACGGGTGATTCGCCACGAGGTACAGGTCACCCAGTTTGGCGTGTGTCACCGCAATACGGTTGCCTACCTCGGACGGGAAGACCGGCGAATCCCGCGTGTCCAGCTCGCCGGCCCGACTGAACGCGTACTGGGCTTCCTCGTGCCGTCCGAGGTCGTTCAGGATGATCCCGCGGTTGAGATGGGCCTCCGCATAGCTCGGATTCTCCTCCAGAGCCGCGTCGAAGTGGCCGAGCGCCTCGTCGAGCCGTCCGAGCATCGCGAGACAGAGCCCCGCCTTGTTCTGCACGTCGGCGAACTGCGGGAAGTCTTCGAGAACCTTCTGGAAGGTGTCGAGCGCGGACTCGAAATCGTCGCGCTCCCAGGCGCTGACACCCCGTGCGACGATCTGCCGCGCGTGCTTCTGATCGATCTCCATGAGAGAGTAGCTTGGGGGATGCGGGGGCCGGGGTAAAGGCCGGCTCAGCGAACGACGCCGAGGCCTCGGAGCCGCCCGAGGAGGTCCTCCACCACGTCGTCGACCTCGCGTCCGACCGTCTCGAGCCGGATCTCCGGACTCTCCGGAGCCTCGTACGGACTGCTGATCCCCGTCATGTGCGCGATTTCGCCCCGGCGTGCCTTCGCATACAGCCCCTTCACGTCGCGCCGCTCGCACTCCTCGAGCGGAGTGTCGACGAAGACCTCCACGAAGCGGCCGTCCGGTATGAGCCCCCGTGCACGTGCCCGGTCCGCCCGGAAGGGGGACACGAACGTGCAGAGCACGATCGAGCCGGAACGGAAGAAGAGCGCCGCCATCTCACCGATCCGCCGGATGTTCTCGGTCCGGTCCTCGGGCGTGAAGCCGAGGTCCCCGTTGATGCCGTGTCGGACCTGGTCCCCGTCGAGGAGCATCGTTCGGGCACCGGTCTCGAAGAGGCGACGCTCCAGGTGCCGCGCGATCGAGCTCTTGCCCGAACCCGAAAGGCCCGTGAACCAGATCACGGCGGCTCGGTGCCCGCTGAGGGCCTCGCGCTCCGCGAGCTCGATGTTCCACGCCTCCCACACCACGTCCGGAGAGACGGGACGGAGCTGCTCCTCGGCCGGCGCGGCGGGGAGGTCGTCGACGGTGACGACGGAGCCCCGGATCATCCCCGCCGCCACCGTGTTGTTCGAGTGCGGGTCAACGAGCACGAACGAGCCGGTTTCGCGGTTGAGCTGGTATCGGTCGAAGAAGACGGGCTGCGCCGTCGTGATGTGGACGCGACCGATGTCGTTGAGCTCGAACTGCTTCACCTCGTCACGGTGGAGCGTGTCGACGTCGATCCGGTAGACGACCCGATTCACGAACGCCTTCGTCTCGCGTGTCGTCTGCCGGAGCCAGTAGTGGGTGTCGGGCTCCATCGGCGTCTCCGAGGTCCAGCAGATCGTGGCGTCGATCTCGGTGTCGGCGGTCGGCAGATTCAGCGGCCGCACGATCATGTCGCCACGGCTGATATCCAGCTCGTCCGTCGTCGTGAGCGCCACCGAGTCGCCCGCGCGTGCTTCGTCGAGCGGACCGTCGAAGGTGTCGACCGAGGCGACCGTCGTGGACTTCCGGGAGGGCAGGACGACGATCTCCTCGCCTGGACGGATCGCCCCGGATGCCACCCGACCGGCGTAGCCCCGATAGTCCTGGTCGGGTCGGATCACGTACTGCACCGGGAAGCGGAAGTCGACGAGGTTGCGGTGCGCGCCGACGTTCACGTGCTCGAGGTGGTGCAGGAGCGTCGAGCCATGATACCAAGGCATGTTCTGCGACTCGTCCACGACGTTGTCACCGAGAAGCGCAGAGATCGGGATGAAGGTGAGGTCGTCGACCCCCAGTTTATTCGCGAAATCGGAGTACTCGTCGGCGATCTCCTCGAAGCGCCCTTCGGACCAGTCGACGAGATCCATCTTGTTGATCGCGACGACGATGTGCGGGATGCCGAGGAGCGAGGAGAGGAATCCGTGTCGCTTCGACTGGGTCAGCACCCCGTTGCGCGCGTCGATGAGGATCACCGCGAGCTCCGCCGTCGAAGCTCCGGTCACCATGTTGCGGGTGTACTGGATGTGACCCGGCGTGTCGGCGATGATGAACTTCCGTCGCGGTGTTGCGAAGTACCGGTAGGCGACATCGATCGTGATGTTCTGCTCGCGCTCGGCTCGCAGCCCGTCGGTCAGGAGGGCGAGGTTGACGTACCCTTCCCCGCGACGGTTCGACGCGTCCTCGACCGCCTCGAGCTGATCCTCGAAGATCGACTTCGTGTCGTAGAGGAGCCGCCCGATCAGGGTGGACTTTCCGTCGTCGACCGAGCCGGCGGTCGAGAGGCGAAGGAGGTCCATCAGCGTCCGGAGATTGCGACGGGGTTCGAGTGCCGCAGCGTCGGCGCTCCGGTGCGCACTAGAAGTACCCCTGCTTCTTGCGGTCTTCCATCGCCGCCTCGGAGCGCCGGTCGTCGGAACGGCCGCCACGCTCTGTCTGCCGGGCCGCCGCCACCTCGGCGATGATCTCCTCGAGCGTCGAGGCCGTGGACTCGGTCGCACCCGTGCAGGTCGCGTCCCCGATCGTGCGGAACCGGACCGTCTTTTCCTCCCACTCCTCGCCCGGGAGGAGGCGGTTGAAGTCCGACTCGGCGAGCAGCGTCCCGTCTCGCTCCACGACTCTGCGCCGGTGCGAGAAGTAGAGCGACGGCATGTCGATCTCCTCGTCCGCGATGTACTGCCACACGTCCATCTCGGTCCAGTTGGAGAGCGGGAAGGCCCGGAAGTGTTCTCCAGGGCTCCGGCGACCGTTGAAGAGGTTCCACACCTCGGGGCGCTGGTTCTTCGGGTCCCACTGTCCGAAACGGTCGCGGTGCGAGAGGAAGCGCTCCTTGGCACGCGCCTTCTCCTCGTCGCGACGCCCCCCTCCGAGTGCCACGTCCGCCTTGAGCTCCTGGAGTGTGTCGAGCAGGGTGACCGTCTGCAGCCCGTTACGGCTGGGGTTGGGACCCGCCTCCTCCTTCACGCGTCCCGCTTCGATCGACGCCTGGACGGAACCGACGTGGAGCTGGGCGCCGGTCTCGGCCACCAGTCGATCACGGAACTCGATCGTCTCGTGGAAGTTGTGTCCCGTGTCGATGTGGACGAGCAGAAACGGGATGCGCGCGGGATAGAACGCCTTGCGCGCCAGGTGGACCATGAGGATCGAGTCCTTTCCACCCGAGAAGAGGAGGACCGGTCGCTCGAACTGGGCCGCCACCTCGCGCATCACGAAGACCGACTCGGACTCGAGCTGCCGCAGATGGTCGTGCTTTCGAGCCGAGCTCATCGGGGCAGTGAGCGGGCTCGGCCGCACCGTCACTGGATCGTGCGCGCCCGGGCGTCGTGGCGCTCGAGTTCGTCCCGGAAGTAGGGCAGCGTGCGTCGGATCCCCTCCCTGAGCTGGATCCGCGGCTCCCAGCCGAGAAGATCCCGCGCGACCGTGATGTCCGGGCGTCGGACCTTGGGATCGTCTTCCGGGAGCGGAAACGGTTCGACCTTCGAACCGCTTCCCGTCTCCTCGAGCACGATGTCGGCGAGATCCCGGACCGTGAACTCGTTCGGATTCCCGATGTTCACGGGCTCCCGGCGCTCCGAGTGGAAGAGGCGGTAGATGCCGTCGATCTCGTCCTCCACGTAACAGAAGGAGCGGGTCTGGCTCCCGTTTCCGTAGATGGTGAGCGGCTCCCCACGCAGGGCCTGCATGATGAAGTTGGAGACGACACGGCCGTCACCCGGGCGCATACGCGGCCCGTACGTATTGAAGATCCGCACGATGCGCGTCTCGACCCCATGGTAGCGGTGGTACGCCATCGTCATCGCCTCCGCGAAGCGCTTGGCCTCGTCGTACACGCCGCGGAGGCCGATCGGATTGACGTGTCCCCAATACGTCTCGGGCTGTGGGTGGACCTGAGGGTCGCCGTACACCTCGGAGGTCGAGGCGAGGAGGAATCGCGCGCCCTTGGCCATCGCGAGCCCGAGCGCGTTGTGCGTGCCGAGGCTTCCGACCTTCAGGGTCTGGATCGGGAGCTCGAGGTAGTCGACCGGGCTCGCGGGGGACGCAAAGTGCAGGACGCCGTCGAGCTCGCCCTGGATGAAGAACGGCTGCGACACGTCGCGCTCGGTAAGCCGGAACCGGTCGAATCCATACAGGAACTCCGCGTTTTCGCGCGACCCGGTGATGAAGTTGTCGACGCCGACGACCTCGTGGCCCTCGCGCAGGAAGCGCTCGGCGAGGTGCGAGCCCAGGAAGCCGGCCGCACCCGTGATGAGAACCCTCAAGTCAGACCTCCGCACCCGCCGGGGAAGTCTCTCCCACTCGCGAGGCGTCCTTCGAAGCACCCCCACGCGCCTCGATCGGTCGGCGTCCGATGGACAGGTAGGTGAAGCCGTGCTCGGCCATGTCGCCCGGGTCGTACAGGTTGCGACCGTCCAGGATCAACGGTGTCTGCATCGCAGCCTTCATCCGAGGGAAGTCCGGACTCCGGTAGGGGAGCCATTCGGTGTGGATGACGAGCGCGTCGGCGCCGTCGAGGGCGGAGTAGTTGGTCTCCATGTACTCGATACGGTCGCCGAGGTGATGTCGAGCCTCGTCCATCGCAACCGGGTCGTGCGCGACGACCCGTGCGCCGCGCTCCAGCAGGCCCTCGATCGTGACGAGGCTGGGGGCCTCACGCATGTCGTCGGTGTTCGGCTTGAAGGCCAACCCCCAGACCGCGACGGTGCGGCCGGTCAGATCCTCGCCCAGCCGCTCCACGAGCCGATGCAGCAGCGTCGTCTTCTGCGTCTCGTTGACATCCTCGACCGCCTGCAGGATCGACTCGTCGACATCGAACTCCCGCATCGTGCGCACGAGCGCCTTCACGTCCTTCGGGAAGCACGAGCCGCCGTATCCGACGCCCGGGAAGAGGAAGTTCAGCCCGATCCTGGAGTCCGAGCCCACGCCCTTACGGACCGCGTTCACGTCGGCACCCGTCGCCTCACAGAGCCGCGCGATCGAGTTCATGAACGAAATACGCGTCGCGAGCATGGCATTCGCGGCGTACTTCGTGATCTCCGCGGCGGGTACGTCCATGATCATGATCGCATGCCCGGTCCGCACGAACGGCCGGTAGAGCTCCCTCAACGTTCGCGCCGCGTACTCCGACTCCACGCCGATCACCACCCGATCCGGCTTCATGAAGTCGTCGACCGCCGCCCCTTCCTTGAGGAATTCGGGGTTCGAACAGACGTGGACCGGGATATCGGTCTCTGCCTCGATCGCCTCCCGTACGAGCCGCGCCGTCCCGACCGGGACCGTGCTCTTCGTGATGACGATCTTCTCGTCCTCCATCGACCGCCCGATCGTCCGGGCTACGGCGAGCACGTGCTGGAGATCGGCCGAGCCGTCCTCGTCGGGGGGCGTGCCGACCGCAATGAAGATCACGTGCGAGGTCTTCACGGCTGCGGCGACCTCGGTCGTGAAGGTGAGCCGACCCGCCTCCAGGTTGCGCTCGATGAGCGGCTCGAGGCCCGGCTCGTAGATCGGGATCTCGCCCGCATTCAGACGAGCGATCTTGTCCTCGTCGATATCCGCGCAGACGACGTCGTTTCCGGTTTCGGCCAGACATGCGCCGGCTACGAGGCCGACGTACCCCGAGCCGATGACTGCAACTTTCATGGCAACCCTCTGGCGATGGAGAAGACGCCGTGCGGCGGCGTCGAGTCAGATTCAGATAAAGACAAAGGTACCGAGGTGGCCCCATACTTCCATCCGAAATTTTCGCTCGGAGTGCCTCCGGGCCGGCTACGACTCGTCGTCGTTCCTGCTCCCAGTCTCGCGGGATCGGGGCACCCGCGCGCGAACCACGTAAGTCGCGCGGGGCGCCCCCCCCTGTGCAGAGCTTCCCCAAGCCGCCCGCTACCCCGCCGACCGCAGCTCGAAGAGCTGGTCCCTGAGGAGCGCTGCCCGCTCGAAGTCCAGCGATTCCGCCGCGTCGGCCATCTCCTTCTCGAGGATCTTCACGTACTCCTCACGATTCACCTCGTCGGCGTACGACTCGGGCGCTTCAGCCACCGCGGCCGGCGCGAGGCGCGCGTCGGCGACCCGGGTAGCGAACTCGATCTCCTCCACGCTCTTGGAGACCGTGGCCGGAGTGATCCCATGCTCCTCGTTGTGCTCGATCTGGAGCTCGCGCCGACGATTCGTCTCGTCGATGCACTGCTGCATCGAGGCGGTGACACGATCCGCGTACATGATCGCCATCCCGCCCACGTTGCGCGCGGCCCGGCCCACGGTCTGGATGAGCGAGCGAGCGTTGCGCAGGAAGCCCTCCTTGTCCGCGTCGAGGATCGCGACGAGAGAGACCTCCGGCAGATCGAGCCCCTCCCGCAGGAGGTTGATCCCCACCAGCACATCGATCTTGCCGAGCCGTAACGAGCGCAGGATCGCCATGCGCTCGATCGTGTCGACCTCGGAGTGCATGTAGCGAACGCGGACACCGACCGACTGCAGGTACTCCGAAAGGTCCTCCGCCATGCGTTTCGTGAGCGTCGTCACGAGCACCCGCTCGCCCCGCTTCTCCCGCTCCCGGATCTCGGCGAGCAGGTCGTCGACCTGACCCTTCACGGGCCGCACGTGGATCTCCGGATCGACGAGTCCGGTCGGCCGGATGATCTGCTCCACGACCGCGCCGCCGGTCCGCTCCAACTCCCAGTCGCCCGGTGTGGCGGAGACGAAGACCGCCTGGGGGACGACCCCGACCCACTCCTCGAACTTGAGCGGACGGTTGTCGAGCGCCGACGGCAGGCGGAAGCCGTGCTCGATGAGCGTCAGCTTCCGGGCCCGATCGCCGTTGTACATCCCGTTGATCTGCGGGATCGAGACGTGCGACTCGTCGACGACGGTGAGGAAGTCCGCCGGGAAGTAGTCGAGCAGGCACGCGGGACGGTCACCCGGTCGGCGTCCGCTCGTGTAGAGCGAGTAGTTCTCGATCCCCGGGCACGTACCGATCTCGAGCATCATCTCGATATCGAAGTTCGTGCGCTGCTCGAGCCGCTGAGCCTCGAGCAGGCGGCCCTCGGAGCGGAACGTCCCGAGCTGCTCCTCGAGCTCCTCGCGGATGGCCGGAATCATCGCCTCGATCGTCCGACGCCGCGTGACGTAGTGGCTGGCCGGGTAGACCGCGGTGCGCTCGAGCGACGCGATCACCTCGCCGGTGAGCGGGTCGAACCGGCTGATCCGCTCCACCTCGTCGCCCCACAGCTCCACCCGGACCGCCTGCTCGTCGTACGCCGGGAAGATCTCGACGGTGTCGCCGCGCACGCGGAAGGTGCCGCGCTCGAAGAGGTAGTCGTTGCGCTTGTACTGGATGTCGACCAGCCCGCGAAGGATCTCGCGGCGGGGGTGCTCGCCGCCCACGTCGAGGTGCAGCATGAGGCCGCGGTAGTCCGCGGGGTTTCCCAGGCCGAAGATGCACGAGACGGAGGCGACGACGATCACGTCCTCCCGCTCCATCAGGGACGAGGTGGCGCGCAGACGCAGCCGCTCGATGTCCTCGTTGATCGAGGCGTCCTTCTCGATGTAGGTGTCCGTCGCCGCAACGTACGCCTCGGGCTGGTAGTAGTCGTAGTACGAGATGAAGTACTCGACCGCGTTGTGCGGAAAGAGCGACTTGAGCTCCCCGTAGAGCTGGGCCGCGAGCGTCTTGTTGTGCGACATGACGAGCGTTGGCCGCCCGTGCTCGGCGATCATGTGGGCGATCGAGAGGGTTTTCCCGGTCCCGGTGGCGCCCAGGAGCACCTGGTGCGGATCCCCTCGCTCGAGCCCGGCGACCAGCTCCGCGATCGCCTTCGGCTGATCGCCGGCCGGGGTGTGCGGGGAGACGAGCTCGAAGTCCATGGCGTCTGCTACCCCGCGGGTCGCCGGAGACTCACGGTCCGGCCGTCAGTCGCGACGGGGGAGCCAGCGGGCGGACGCCGAGAGCCCCCAGTTGTTGACGCGGGGGCCGTAGAAGTAGCGGTTGATCTCGTGCGTGAACGTGACGCCGCCCCCGAGCTCGAAGTCGCCGGCGAAGACGAGCGCATCGACGCCGAAGTCCAGCGAGACGTCGTGGTCGTCGAAGGAGCGGTCGTTGGCCGGCGCCCACTCCCAGAAGGCGTCGTTGTCATGCACCTGTCGCCGAAAGTCGAAGGAGGCCCGGCCCCAACGGGCGTACCAGTCGAATCCGACCCACTGGGCGTTTCCGCCGGGTCCGACCCAGGCACCGAGGATCTGCCCCTTGTGGGTATAGCCCTGCGTTACGACGGAGTGCTCATAGTACGTCGGGCGCGGACGGAGCTGGAAGGTCGGCGCCGACTCGAGCTGCGTCATCTCGCCCCGCAGCACGAAGGCCCGCTCCGCGCTGAACGAGGTCACCTTCTGGAAGCCGAGCGTATACCCGCGCGAGTGCTCGGGCTCCAGAACGAAGTCCTGAAGGTTGGCCGCGTGATCCGTACGAGCCCACTCGATGTACGCCTCGAGGCCCGACTCGGGGAATGCCCAGCGCATGAAGAGGGACACCATCTGGTCGCGCGCATCGGTACCGTCGGGCTGATCTTCCGAGATCTGGCTCTCCTTGAACAGTCCCTGAAAGACGAGGAAGTACTCACGGAAGGGGAGCCCGCCGTCGGGCACGAGCTCCTGGAAGACCCGTGTCCCCCCGACCGAGAGCCCGGAGAGGAAGCTCGGACTGTACGTCAGCACGATCCCGGTGAAGTAGCGATCGCGCTCGGCGAGCGCCGGATCGAAGTAGTCGGACTGCTCGAGACCGCCCCACACCCACTGCCCTTCGAGCGTGCCGATCCCGACGTCGACGGGCCGGTTCGTGGACAGCGAGCCGTGCAGGAAGCCCGGTGCGTTGGCGCTCATGACGATCCCGGACTGAATGCCCGGGCCCCACCAGAGGTTCTCGTTGCCGAAGCCGGCTCGGGCCCACGAGAGGTCGTACGCGATCCGCGACTGCCCAAGATCCCAAGTCGTGAAGCTCTCGGCCCCGAAACGCTGCGGCCAGTCGATCCGACGCCACGCGTACGCGAACTCCGAGGGGGCGGCCCATACGGGCGGCGCCAGCTCGAACGCGCCGTTCTGGTTGTAGAGCAGCATCGGGTTCGCGACGATCGAGAGCCCGCCCCACCGCACGTTCGCGGTCGCATCGAGCGCGGTCGTCAGACCCTTCCCGACCCAGACCGCACCGTCGTTCAACC
>JANQME010000421.1 GCA_028280205.1 Longimicrobiales bacterium | reverse complement strand
TGCGGGAGGGTTCGCCCTCGGCGCGCCGGCTTCGCTTCACGCGCAGGATCGCGTCGTGATCCGCGTCGAAGAGAACTTCCGGCGCGAGCCGAACGACATCGTCCTCGCCCGGCTGAATTCCGGAACGTCTCTGCGCGTGCTCGCACGGGAAGGCAACTGGACTCAGGTCGAGCTCGAAGGATGGGTCTGGATCCGGTCCGTGGAGGTGTCCGACGAGCCGGGCTTCGACCTCGTCGTGTCCGAACCCGGTGGCGAGAATCTACGCTCCGGGCCTTCCGGCACCATCCTCGGCCGGTTGGAGGAAGGCGCGCTCCTCGAACGGCTCGGCGGGGACGAAGCGTGGGCGCGCGTCTCCCGGGTGGGGTGGGTCTGGTCGGCGTCCGTGGAGAGCGAAGGCGCTCGGACGGCCACGCCGGTCCCGCAGACGCGTGGTTCGGGCGCTTCGGGCGGCTCCGTGGCGCGCGTGCCCGGAGGATACCGCGCCGCCGCCGCCGGCCCGATCCTGAGCGCCCCGGACGGGGACACGCTCGGCGCGGTCGCCTCCTCCGGGGACATCGAGGTGCTCCGTCGCGAGGGCAACTGGGCGCGTGTGCGTCTCGAGGGGTGGATGTGGATGCCGGCCGCGCAGGCGGCGGACGCCGAGCCGACCGAGCAGCCGGGCGCGCTCGAACCGGATGAGCTTCGCGCGGCCCCCGACGCGCACGCCGGGCGGGTCGTCGCGTGGACGGTACAGTTCATCTCGCTCGAGCGGGCCGAGTCGGTCCGGACGGACTTCTTCGAGGGTGAGCCCTTTCTGCTGGCGCGCTTCGGCGGCTCGGACGGGCCGTTCGTCTACGTGGCCGTACCCACCGACCGGCTCCCCGAGGTGGAGGGGCTCGTGCCGCTGGAGCCCATCGAGGTGACCGGCCGGGTACGGACCGGTGCCTCCGCGCTGACCGGCGCCCCGATCGTCGACCTCATCTCCCTCGAGCGCCGGGGCGGATGAGCGGGCCGTCCCGGTCCCGATTCCGGCCGCCGGCTCCCCACGGGCGACGGCTGCTCCCGGTGCTCGCCGCCATGATGGTCGGGGTCGCGGCGTGCGGCTCCGATCCGACCGACGTGCTCCCGCAGCCGGTCGAGGTGCTGGTGGCAGGGGGCGACAGCCAGTACGGCACGGCCGGCCAGCTCCTTCCGCTCCCGCTCCACGTCGTGGTCGTCTCGCGCACGACCGACCTCCCCACGCGCAATCGAACCGTCGAGTGGCAGGTCGTTTCGGGCGGCGCAACCATCTCGGGTCCCTCCGTGGCAGCGACCGACTCCACGGGTTCGGCGCGCGCGCGGGTGCGGCTCGGCCCGACCACGGGGGAGGTCGTCGTCGCCGCCATCGCCCAAGGGGAGGGAGGGAGCACGGCGGTCTTCCGCCTGTACGTGGTCGATCGCCCGATCCTCGACCCACTCCCGGTCGCGTCCATCGCTCCGGGAGCGACGCTGGAGCTGAGCGGGGACAACTTCAGCCCGGATCCTGAGCAGAACGTGGTCCTCTTCTCGGGGATCCGGGGACGGGCCACGGCCGCCACGGACACCTCGCTCACGGTGACGGTGCCCGGCTGCCTGCCGGAGCGCTCGGTCGAGGTAGGTGTGCAGCTCGGCGAGCTCGCGAGCTCGCCGAGGACGCTCGCGATCGGGTCCGGCGGGGAGGTCCGTTCCATGGCGGTGGGGGACGTCTTCGACGCGACGGACCCGGAAGGGTACACGTGCGTGACCCTGCCCGGCGACGGGACGGCCGAGTACCTGGCGATCGTCTACTCGTCGAGCCCGCTCAGCGCTGCGGCGTACCCGGTGACGTTCGCGGGGCTCGTGGGCACACCGCCGGTCGCCGCGCCCGCCCCGACTCCGGCGTTCCGGCTCCCGACGGTGCCGTCGCAGCTCGAGGCGCGGCGCGCCGAAGGTTGGTGGCGCGCCCCCTTCTCTCTGTCGCTGGGGCCGGGCGACGACCCGCAGGCGCTCTGGGACGAGCGACTCCGAGTGCTCGAGGCGGAGGCGCTACAGGGCGCGCGGCGCCTCCGGGCCCCGGCCCGTGTCGAGCGCCCGCCGGTGGCAACTCCGCCTCTGGTTGGCGAGCGCCGAACCTTCCAGGTGTTCCGCGGACCGGGCGACTTCTCCGAGGTCTCGGCGGTGGCGCGCGTCGTGGGCGAGCGGGCCGCGCTGTTCGTCGACGAGGACGCGCCGGCCGCGGGGTACACCGACGGCGACCTCCGCTACTTCTCCGAACTCTTCGACGAGACGATCGAGCCGACGGTGACCGGGGCGTTCGGCGAGGCCTCGGACCTCGACGGCAACGAACGGGTGATCATTCTCTTCACGCCGGCCGTCAACGCGCTCACGCCCCGAGGCGCGGGCGGTTTCGTCGCCGGCTTCTTCTTCGGCGTGGACCTGCTTCCCGGCCAGAACGGGAGCAACGTGGGCGAGGTCTTCTACACGCTGGTGCCGGACCCCGCCGGCCGCTTCTCCGACCCCCGCGACCGGCAGACGCTGCTTGAGGCCACGCCCGCGGTGCTCGCGCACGAGTTCCAGCACATGGTCCACTTCAACGAGCGGGTGCTGGAGCTGGAGGCGGCAGGGACCGAGGCGGTCTGGCTCTCAGAAGCCCTCGCACAGTATGCGGAGGAGCTGGTGGCCCGGGTCTTCGAGGAGGCCGGCGACACGGAGTCGGAGGAGCTCTTCCGCCTGGGGGTTCGTGGCCGGAGCCGGACGTACCTCGAGCGCCCCGACACCGTCTCGCTCGTCGTGTCGTTCGGACAGGGAACGCTGCCCGAGCGGGGGGCCGGCTTCCTCTTCGCGACCTATCTGACCGATCGGTACGGCGAGGGCGTCATCGGGCGCCTCACACGGACTACACGCACCGGGGTCGCCAACGTCGAGGCCGAGACGGGAACCATTTGGGCTTCACTGCTGTCCGACTGGCTGGCGGCGCTCTGGCTCGACGGCACGGCGGCCGCCTCCGGCGATCTCCAGTACGGGGGGCTCGACCTGCGCGGTTTCCTGGGAGGTCCGTTCCCCCTCGTGCCCGAGCGGCTCGGTGGATCGGACTTCACCCGATCCGCGTCGATGCGATCCTCGTCGGCGAAGTACTACATTGTGGCTCCGACGGCCGGCTCCACGTCGACGCTCCGCGTAGGCGGTGCGGTGGGAGGGGGGAGCGTGCCGCAGGCTGGAACGCGCATGAGGATCGTGCGGGTGCGCTGACGGGAACGCGGCGCCCTGAATCTTCGGGGTCGGGGCTGCGTAGGGACGAACGTTCGAAAATCAGGTTCACGGACCGGCAAGCGATGCGGTGTTCCACATGCGGTGAGACCCTCCAGCCCGGCGCGGTCCGGTGTCCCACGTGCGGCACCTCGACCCCTGTCGGGATGGCGATCAGCCGGCCCACCGGCGTACGCCGCTGCCCACGGTGCCAGTACCAGGGCGAGGGGATGCCGTACTTCCGTCGCGCCGGGCACGTCGGGCCCCTCATCGGCGCGAGCGTCTTCACGTACGGCTTCGGCGGCCTCGTCTACTGGCTGGCGCGCCGCAAGCATCTGGTGTGCCCGCGGTGCGGACTCGGCTGGGAGAACGCGTCGCGGGCGCTCGCCGTTGCGGGCTCGGAGCCGGAGCAGCGGCTCATCGAGGCCGAGCCGGACGAGCCGCTCCCGAGCGCGGGGCTCAAACGTCGAATCCTCGGGACCGCGATGGTGCTCCTCGCGAGTCTTCTCGTCCTGATCGGCTTCGTGGAGTGGGAGATGGCGGCCGTCGCTGTGGGCTCGGTGCTCGGCGGCGGCGGATCCCTGACGTTCTACTGGGGCTGGCAGGGCCTTCAGGAGCGACGGCGCGCCATCATGCAGGGGTTGCAGCGCAAGATCCTGCGGCTGGCCTCGGCCCGCGGCGGTCGACTGACGGTGACGGAGGTCGCCGCGGACCTGAACCTCGCCCTTCCGGCGGCCGAGCGGATCATGGAGGAGATGGACGACGGCTTCCGGGTTCGTTCGGACATCTCGTCCGACGGCGTGCTCTTCTACGACTTCCCCGAGATCCGTCACCGCGACGAGCTGGGGGTCGGCGACGGCTTTGCGGAGCTCGGACCGGTCGAATGAGCCGTGCGGGCGAAGGTGAGCCCGCCGAGGATCACGCCCGCTCCCAGGAGTTGAAGCGACGACGGCGTCTCTCCGAGCCAGAGCCAGGCGGTGGCGAGCGCCGCCACCGGCACGAGATTCGAGTAGACCGCCGTTCGGTTGTTGCCGAGGCGACGTACGCCCCGGTACCAGATGAGGTACGCGAGCGCGATCGAGAAGAGGCCTGAGTAGACGACGGCGGTCCATGCGCCCAGGCTCACCGAGCGTAGCTCGGTCCCCGCCAGGGAGGGGAGGCCGAGCAGAACGAGCAGCGGGGTGCCCACCTGCAGCGTCCAGGTGGTGAGACGAAGGGATCCGTATCGGGCAACCGGCCCGCGTCCGGCCACGGTGTAGGCGGACCAGAGCACCGCCGCCAGGACCATCAGCAGGTCTCCGCGGAGCGTCGCGCCCTCGAGCGACACCTCGGCGTCTCCACCCGCGACGACCAGCGCCATTCCGAGGAGCGTTCCCGCGACCCCGACGGAGACGCGTGCGGACGGCCGCTCGTGTCCCGCGGCGGCGGAGAGGAGGACGGTCCACACCGGGGTCGTCGCGAGCAGGAGGCTCGCGTTTCCCGCGCGGGTCCAGTCGAGGCCGATCACGAAACAGAGCTGGTACGCGACGTTGCCGAGGATGCCGAGGAGGACCACGCGGGCGGCGTCCTCGCCTGAAGGGAGCGCCGGACCGGGTCGTCCGGCCGCGACGAGCGTGAGCGCCGCGGTGGCGAGCGGGAAGCGGAGCGCATTCAACGCGAGGGGATCGAGCTCCGCGAGCGCGAACTTGACCACCGAGAAGTTCACACCCCAGATCACGGCGAGGCTCAAGAGGCCCAGATCCGTGGTGTAATCACGCGTTTTCTGTGTCATCGGTCCCACCCACGTCGGAAGCGTTGTGTGGCCCCTTGGCGTGCGCGTAACTTGGAAGTCCCTTCGTCCAGCTCGCCATCGGTACGTGCATGCCCGCAGAAAACGTCCTCCGCCTCGACGAGTTCCGCGATCGGCGCAACCACCGTCTGGATCGGGTCCGTGCGCTCATCGGACCGGATCGGACCCGCCTCGCACTCTTCGAGCACCTCCATAAGATCTCGGAACTGACCGGGTCCGACCGCGTCGCCGCGGTGTGGATCGACGAGTACGGTCCCGGTCTGGTGCATCCGCACCTCGTCGTCGACGCCCTCTCCGATCGACCGCGTCGGGGCTTCTCGGTCGATCCTCTGCATCGGGCCTGGGAGGGTGGCGTTCCCGGTACGTGCGATCAGGTCGGGGCCGGCACCGCTTCGGGCTCGTTCGCGATCGCCCTGGGAAGTGACGGTGCGCGGGGATGGTTCGTCGTCGCGGAGTCCACGGGCAGGCGCCGCCCTCTCGACGAGCAGGTTCGCCAGCGCGTGATGTTCCTGGCCGGCGAGTGCTCGGCCGTCGTCCTCCACCGTGATCTGGACGAGGATCGACAGGGGGACGACCGCGGGTCGTTCGAAGGATGGACGATCCTGAGGGATCTGGAGGGGCTCGAGGACGACCCGGCGTCCGAGGCCGCCGTGCAGGCACGCTTCACGGTGGGCCGCCTCGTCCGCGTGCTCCTCGGCGAGGATCTGGTCCTCCCGGATGCTCAGCGGGCGGAGCACGCAAACGGGGCCCGGGCGGAGCTGGACAGGTCTTCGCCCGAGGGCTCGGAGGAGCACCGCCTCCTGCACGGTGCCCTCGACGCGTATGAGCAGGCCGACTGGAACGCGCTGCTCGCTGCTCTCTCGGAGCTCGGACAGGCAGCGGAGCGTAGGGACCACTTCTGGGGTGCACTCGAGCTCTACGATGCGGCCTACCGGCTCGCGGGTGAGCTCGGCGACGCCGAGGGAGCGATCCACGCCGCCCGGGCTTCGGGCCGGACGTGCCGACGCCACGCCCGGTGGTCGGAGGCCGACGTGTGGTACGAGACTGCACTCGGCGTCGCCCGCTGCGCCGGCCTCGAGGCTCTGGCGGCCCGGACACTGGCCGGGCTCGGACTCGTCCGGCGTGAGCGGGGCAACCTCCCGGGCGCGCGCGAGGTCTTCGAGCGCGCCCGCACGCTGGCGGAGGCCTCGGGCGACCGAGAGGCTCTCGCGAGCGTACACCACGACCTCATGGGTCTCGAACAGCTCTCCGGCCGTCTGGATGCCGCGTTACGGCACGGATGGCAGGCCGTCAACCGGTACGCGAGCCAGGAGGACCGGACCCGCTGCATGGCCGGTGTCGCCGGTGTTCTGCAGGAGCTGGGCGACCATGTCGCGGCGGAGGACGCGTACCGCCTGGTCCTCGCCGAGAGCGAGGAGGTCTACTACCGGGTGTACGCCCTCGACGGCCTCGCGTACCTCGCGGCGATCGCAGGAGACGCCGAGTCCTTCGACGACTGGTCGGCGCGCTGCGACGCCGCCGGATGGGAGCAGGGTCCGCGGGCGGCGAAGGCCGAAATCCTCTGCTACCGTGGGACGAGCTACGGGCTCCTGGGGCGTGAAGAAGAGGCACGCGCCTGGCTGGAGCGGGCCGTGTCGTTCGCCGAGGAGCACGGCTTCAGCCGGGTGCTCTTCCGTGCAGAGGCTGCTCTACGGGACCTCGACGAGCTCAAGCCGGTTGCACCGGCGGCTTCTGCGGAAGCGCCGATCGAGGTTCGGGACGGACTGCGTGCGATGCGGGAGGCCGCGA
>JANQME010000363.1 GCA_028280205.1 Longimicrobiales bacterium | reverse complement strand
CGGAGGCGGCGTCCGCACTGGTCGACGCCGGCCCCGTGCGGGTCGCACTGCTCACCTTCGCACGGGCGCTTCCGGACGTCTCCGAACGTCGCGATTCGGTTATGTTCCGGGGCTGATCGGACACCCCCTCTTCCCACCCCTCAGACCGGGAGTCTCCCACCCATGGCGATCCGTGCTGCGATCAACGGCTTCGGGCGCATCGGCCGCAACGTCCTCCGGAGCGCGAAGCAGGCGGGTAACGACGCGATCGACTTCGTCGCGGTGAACGACCTCACAGATTCGGCGACGCTCGCCCACCTCCTTCGCTACGACTCCGTGCACGGCCGCTACCCCGGCGCGGTCGACGTCTCGGACCAGGGGCTGATCGTGGACGGAGACGAGATCCGCGTTCTGAGCGAGCGGGATCCGGCGGAGCTGCCTTGGAGCGATCTGGGCGTCGATGTCGTGATCGAGGGCACGGGGATCTTCCGCGATCGGGCCGGCGCCTCGAAGCACCTCGAGGCGGGGGCGAGGAAGGTCGTGATCACCGCGCCGGCCAAGGGCGAGGACATCACGATCGTGCTCGGCGTCAACGACGATGCGTACGATCCCGAGTCGCACCACATCATCTCCAACGCGAGCTGCACCACGAACTGTCTCGCGCCCGTGGTGAAGGTCCTCGCCGACACCTTCGGCTTCCGGCACGGGCTGATGACGACGATCCATGCCTACACGAACGACCAGCGCATCCTGGACCTTCCGCACAAGGATCTGCGCCGGGCGCGTGCGGCGGCGGTTTCGATGATCCCGACGACGACCGGAGCCGCCAAGGCGACCGGCCTCGTCCTCCCGGAGGTGAACGGGCTGATCGACGGGATGGCGATCCGCGTCCCCACCCCGGACGTCTCCCTCGTCGACCTCGTGGCAGAGGTGGATCGGGACGTCACCGTGGACGAGGTGAACGAGGCCTTCCAGCGCGCCGCCGACGGGCCCATGGCGGGTATCCTGGCCGTCTCGGAGGAGCCGCTCGTCTCGATCGACTACACGGGCGACCCGCACAGCTCCACGGTGGACGCCCTTTCGACGGCGGTGATGGACGGCCGCATGGTGAAGGTCCTCTCCTGGTACGACAACGAGTGGGGCTACTCGTGCCGGGTGGTGGATCTGGTCGAGCGGGTCGGCGTCGGGCTGTAACACGGTGCGTTCCCGTGGCGTAGAAGCTGGGTGATGCGAATCGAGCGCGAGGCAGCCCCCCGAGGGACCGAGCCACGGCCGCTACGTCGGGAGGGAGAGCTTCCCGGTGACTTCGAGGCGTGGTACGAGGAGTACCAGAGCGCCGTGTACCGCTACGTCCGCTTCCGGGTGGCGACGCGCGAGGCGGCCGAGGACGTCACGTCGGTCGTATTCATGAAGGCACTGCGCTCCTTCGACCGCTACGACGCGCGGCGGGCGTCGCCCAAGACTTGGCTCCTGCGCATCGCGCGGAACGCGGTGACCGACCACATGCGCTCGCTCAAGCGTCGCGGGAGCCTGCACGTCTCGCTCGACCGCATCCCGGACCTCGTGGCCGACGTGCCGTCCCACGAGGAACGGGTGATCCGGCAGGAGCGGATCCAGCGCCTGCTCAACGGCGCGAGGACGCTCCGCAAGGCCGATCAGGAGGTTCTTAGCCTCCGCTACGGGAGTGGCCTCGCCAACCCCGAGATCGCGGAGCACCTCGGCATCAGCAACAACGCAGTGGCGGTGCGGCTGCATCGGGCCCTGAAGCGACTCAGGGCTTCGGTCGGGCGCGACGCCACAGAAACCATAGACGATCGATGAAGTCCACCGACTCTTTCGAAGAGCAGTTGCCCGACGAGCTTCGGGCACTCCACGACGAGCTCGCCTCGATCGGGTACGAGGAACGGCCGTCCTTCGCGCCCGAGCTGCGGACGGAGCTCGTACGGGCCCGGGCCACCGGCCCGGCCCCCGACGTGCGGCTTGGCGTCCGCCGTATTCTGCGCCCGCGCTTGGCCGCGGCTGCGGTCGCGGTCGGCCTGCTGTGCGCCGTCGCGGTGCCGTCGGCGCGCGCTGCGCTCGTGGCGGTTCTCGACGTGATCGTGCCCCCGGCCCCCGCCGACCCCGTCCTTCCCGCTCCCCCTCGCGAGGTCCCGGTCGCGGTGGAGTCGGCGCCCTCGTCCGCTCCACCGACGATCGAACCACCGCGCGTGCTCGAAGAGCCGGCGCCCGTCGCGGCTCCGACGGTCGTGGCGGAGCCGGTCGTGGTCGCGCCGGAGATGCTGAACCGGCTCGAGGCTCAGCGGGCCCTTCGCGCGGCGTACCCCATGCATCTGCAGCGGCGTGGAGTCGGAGGGACGGTCTGGCTGCAGGTCTGGGTCGACGAGAGCGGAGCAACCGGGGCGGTCGAGGTCTCGCGCCCAAGCGGCGTTTCGGAGCTCGATCGTGTCGCGGCCCGGGTCGCGCCGCGGTTCCGCTTCATCCCCGCGCTCCAGGACGGTCGGCCCACGGGCACGTGGATCGAGTTCCCGGTCCTGTTCGAGCCGGATCCGGACCGCATCGAGCGTACGCTCGAGCCGGTGGGAGATCCCCTGAGCCTTCCGACGCTCGACGCGTCGCTCATGTGGCAGCGTACCGTGCCCTTCGACGTCACCGCCCCGGGCCGGCCGGATGCGGTGGCGCGGGTCGCGCGGGCGCGCGCAGAGGCCGTGGAGCAGCTCGCCCGTGCGCTCCCGGACGCGGACTTCGTCGCCGCGTACGGTCCGGCGGAGGCGATCCTCGCCGGCGAGGCACCCGAAGGCGCACCGCCGACCGAGTGGCGTGCCGCCGTGGGCGCGGCCTTCTCCGACGCGATCGAGGCGGGCGTCGGCACGCCGGCGTCCATGCTCGCACTGGGACGGATCCGGATGCGCCAGGGGCTGCGCGCCGAAGCCCGCTCTCTCTTCGAGCGCGGTCTGCAGCGGGCGATCGCGGAGCGCGGTGCGGCGACGCCCTGGGTCCTTGCCGAGCTGCATGCCGAACGGGGCGACCTGCTCCGCGCCCGCTGGCTGGGTGCCGACGGGGTCGGTCGGGTCCGCTCGGAAGCCTTCGCCGACTCGGAGTGCACGGCAGCCCGCACCTCCGGGCGTGCGGCGTCCGGATACGCTTCCGTCGATCGGCTGGTCGCTTGGAACTACCTGTGTCCCATGGCGATGGGGGGGATCTTCGCCGCCGGCTTCGTGGAGACTGCCGCGGGAAGCGCGGGAGATCTGGCGCTCATGATGGCGTCCTACCGGGCGGCGCTCGAGGCGTACCCCGGCCACCCCCGCGCGAGCACCATGCTCCTGCTCACGTTCGCCGCGAAGGGCCGGTGGGACGATGTGCTGGCAGGCGCCCGCAGCTATGCGCACGCGAGCGGAGGACATCCGGACGCCCTGCTCCTCGCGGGGCTGGCCCTTCACCGCCTCGGCCGTTCCGAAGAGGCGGCGCAGCGATTCGAAGCGGCGCTGACACGCATGCCCGAGGAGGAGGCCGATCGGCTGGAGGACGTGGCCGTTCTCCTCGAGCCCGCCGACGCGGGGCTCTATCGGAGTCTCTCGCTGGCGGAGCGCAGGGCCTGGCAGGCGTCGTACTGGGCGGCCCGCGACCGGACTCCTTCGACGGCGGTCAACGAGCGGTGGGTGGAGCACATGGCGCGCACTTCGCACGCGCAGCTCCGCTTCGGTGACCTCTTTGGCGATGCGGCGGAGGTGTGGGTACGTTTCGGGCGTCCCAACCACGTCCACGTCGTCGTCGATGGCACCGGCCGCCTGACCGAGTTTTGGGACTACGGCAGCGGTCCGGACATCACCTTCGTCCGGTGGGCTCCCGCCAGCCGCACGGACCTCACGGCCGAAGGACGGGCCTACGTCGACGACCTCGGGAGCATCTTCCCGCCACAGTGAAGAAGAAGACGATCTCGGAGGTCGACCCCTCGTCCCTCCGAGGCCGCACGGTCGTCGTGCGCGCCGACCTCAATGTGCCTCTGGACGGGGCACGCATCACCGACGATCAACGTATCCGCGCCTCCCTGCCCACGATTCGTCTGCTCGCCGAGGCCGGCGCGCGCGTCGTCCTCCTCTCTCACCTCGGCCGGCCGAAGGGTGAGAAGCGCCCGGAGTTCTCTCTGGTACCGGTCGCTCGACGACTGGACGAGCTGCTCGATCCGCCGGTCCACTTCGCGCCCGACGTGGACGGAGAGAGCGCCCGGGCACCGGTCGAAGCCCTCGAGGACGGCACTGTCCTCCTGCTCGAGAATACGCGCTTCCTGCCGGGCGAAACCGAGAACGATCCCGAGCTCGCAGCGTCGTGGGCGTCGCTCGGCGACCTCTTCGTAAACGACGCCTTCGGCGCGGCGCACCGGGCGCACGCGTCCACGGCGGGCCTCGCCGATGCCATGACCGCGAGGGGCCGCGAGGCGGTCGCCGGCGAGCTCATGGCCCGAGAGCTCCGCTTTCTCGAGGAGGCGCTCCGCATGCCCGAGCGTCCCTTCGTCGCGATCATCGGGGGCGCGAAGGTCTCCTCCAAGATCGATGTGATCTCCGCCCTGCTGCCCCGCGTGGACCGGCTCCTCATCGGGGGGGCGATGGCGAACACGTTCTTCCGCGCGCTGGGCCTCGAGATCGGGGCGTCGCTCGTCGAGGAGGACGCCGTCGACACCGCCGCCCGGGTCATCGAGGAGGGGGGCCAAAGCCTGGTGCTCCCCGTCGACTGCGTCGTGGCGCCCGAGCTCTCCGTGGACGCGCCTACGCGCTGCGTTGCGCGGACCGAGGTGGGCGACGAGGACCGGATCCTGGACATCGGGCCCGAGACGGTGGAGCTGTACGGGGGGATGATCCGCCGGGCACGGACGATCGTCTGGAACGGGCCCATGGGGGTCTTCGAGGTCGAGCCGTTCGCGCACGGTACGACGGCGGTGGCGCGGGCCGTCGCGGATGCCTGCGGTGACGGGGCGCTCGGGGTGCTCGGCGGCGGGGACTCCGCCGCGGCGGCGGAGCAGGCCGGGGTGGTGGAGCGTCTCACACACGTCTCGACCGGCGGCGGTGCCTCGCTCGAGCTGCTCGCCGGCGCCCTCCTGCCCGGCGTCGAAGCGCTCACGAACGGGGTGGGCTGATGGCCGTCGTCGCGGGCAACTGGAAGATGAACCACGGACCGGAGGCCGCCCGGGCGTTCTTTGCCGAACTCGACCTCGACGACGTGTCCGAGGAGCACGAGATCGTCGTGTTCCCGACCGACCTCTCCCTCGGCACGGCGGTCGCGGCCGCACCCACCCGGGTGTCGATCGGAGTACAGAACGTACACCCGGAGGACTCGGGGGCGTTCACGGGCGCGACGTCGGCGGCGCTCGCGGCCGAGGCGGGAGCCCGCTACGCGCTCGTGGGACACTCCGAGCGCCGGCACCTCTTCGGTGAGACGGACGAGGAGACCGAGCGGAAGGTCGCCGCTGCTCTGCGCCACGGCCTCACACCGGTCCTGTGTGTCGGCGAGACGCTGGACGAGCGACGGGCAGGCCGGGTCGAGGACGTCGTGCTCCGTCAGCTCGATGCGGTCCTGGAGACGCTCGCGGACGGGGGCGCACGCTTCCTGCTCGCGTACGAGCCCGTCTGGGCGATCGGCACGGGAGAGACGGCCACGCCGGCCGACGCCTCCGCGGCCCACGCGACGCTCCGCGGACGGCTCCGCACCCGGCTGGCCGGCGCGAACGACGTGCCGATCCTCTACGGGGGCTCGGTCAAGCCGGACAACGCGGCCGAACTCCTGGGCGCAGACGAGGTTGATGGGGTGCTGGTGGGCGGAGCGAGCCTCGACGCCGCGTCCTTCGCCCAGATCGCCCGGGCGGTGGACGGTGGGGGTGTGTGATCCATGGCCCGTCGGACCGTTGACACTCTCGCGGGGCCTTTTGACGTTTAGCGTCTGACTTCCTTCGGAACATTCGACGATGTACGGACTCCTTCTCGCGCTGCTCGTCCTCGACGGGATCTTCCTCTCGGTCGTCATCCTTCTCCAGGCGGGGAAGGGTGGCGGGCTCGCGGCGGTCGGCGGCGGTGGCGGCACCATGGCCGACGGCGTCCTCGGAGGGCGTCAGGCGGCCACCGTGCTCACGCGCGCCACGTGGTCGGCGGGTGCGGCCTTCATGGTCCTCGCGCTCGTCCTCTCGATCATGTCGTCGCGCTCGCAGGCTCCTGAGTCCGTGATCCAGGTCAACACCCCCGCGGCGGAAACCGCGCCGGCTCCGGTTCTTCCCGGCGCGGGTGAGCAGCCTGCCGCGCCCGTGACGGGCAACGACGACGGCAACGAGGGCAACTGACCCCTTGACCCGCGACGCGCACGGCCTCGGCCGGGCCGAGCTGCATCAGATCTATCGCGCGCTGGTTCTGACGCGCACCGCGGAGGAGCGTCTCGAGACGCTCCAGAAGCAGGGGCACGTCACCGGAGGTCTCTATCGCTCGCTCGGGCAGGAAGCCGGAGCGGTGGGGGCGGCGTTCGCCCTCCGGCGCAGAACGGACGGCACCGGCGACTTCCTGGCTCCCACGATCCGGGCGGCCGGCGCGCTCTTCCTCTTCGGCGCCGAGCCCGTGGACTTCTTCCGGCAGTACATGGCGCGCGACACCGGCCCGACCCGCGGGCGCGAGGCGAACGTCCACTGGTTCGACTTCGATCGCTGCTTCCTGGGCCCCGTCTCCCCGCTCGGTACGATGCTGGGCGTCATGGCGGGGGTCACCCTCTCCTTCCGCATGCGCGGAGAGGAGCGGGTCGGGCTCGTCTTCTACGGCGACGGGGCCTCTTCGACCGGTGCGTGGCACGAAGGCCTTTCCCTCGCGGCCGTGCAGCGCTGTCCCCTCGTGCTCGTCGTCGAGCACAACCAGTACGCCTTCTCCACCCCGACGGCGTGCAACACGCGTGTGGAGAGCTTCACCGAGAAGGCGCCCGGGTACGGGATCGAGGCCGAGTCGGTGGACGGCACCGACGTTCTGGCCGTCTTCGACGCCGTGCGGCGGGCGGCTGCACGGGCACGCGCCGGCGGAGGAACGCAGATGGTCGAGCTCCGGTACTTCCGCCGAAGGGGCCATGCCCAGCACGATCCCCAGGACTACGTGGATCCGGCGCTGATCGCGGCGTGGGAGAAGAAGGATCCCCTCGATCGTTTCCGGGCGCGGATGCTCGAGCACGAGTGGGCGACCCCCGACGAACTCCGAGCCCTCGACGAGGAGGTGTTCCGACAGTGCCGCTCGGCCGCGGAGACGGCGGTGGCCGAGCCCCTTCCGGACGGCCCGGACGCCCTGCTCGACGTGTACCGCGACGGCCACGCGCCCCTTCCGTGGACGCGGGCGCCCGATCCCGCGGCCGCCCTCGCGGGCCAGGTCGGGCCGTGACCGCGCCCGACGTCCCCGAACACCTGCGGAAGACGGCGCGCGGTGAGCCCGTCACCTTCCTCGAGGCCGTGTCCGAGGCGCTCTTCGAGGAGATGACGCGCGACGACTCCATCTTCCTCCTGGGCGAGGACATCGGCGTCTACGGCGGCGCGTTCAAGGTGACGCGCGACTTCCTCGCACACTTCGGAGCCGACCGGGTGATCGACACCCCCATCGCGGAAGGAGGCTTCACGGGAGCGGCCGCGGGGGCCGCGCACATGGGTCTCAGGCCGATCGTCGAGATGCAGTTCATGGACTTCATCTCGCCGGCGTACGATGTCATCACGAACTACATCGCGACGTCGCGATACCGCGGCGCCGGTCCCGTGCCGCTCGTGATCCGCGGACCGGTCGGCGGAGGGAACCGGGGCGGGCCCTTCCACTCGCAGAACGTGGAGATGGCGTTCTTCCACACACCCGGCCTCAAGATCGTCTACCCGAGCACCCCGTACGACGCCAAGGGGCTGCTCAAGGCGGCGGTCCGCGACGACGATCCGGTGATCTTCGAGGAGCACAAGGGGCTGTATCGTGCCCCGGGGCTGCGCGAAGTGCTCCCCGACGAGGACTACGTGATCCCGCTCGGCGAGGCCCGGACGGTGCGCGAGGGCTCGGACGTCTCGATCGTGACGTACGGCTCGATGGTGCACCGGAGCGTCGAGGCCGCCGAGGCGCTCGAGCAGGAGGACGGGGTTTCCGTGGAGATCCTCGACCTGAGGACGCTCCTGCCGCTCGACGACGACGCGATCGTGGCGGCCGTGAAGAAGACGGGCCGAATCCTGATCGTGCACGAGGACACGCGCACGGGCGGCATCGCGGGGGAGATCTCCATGCGCGTCAATGAGCGCGCGTTCGAGTGGCTGGACGCCCCCATCCTCCGGGTTACGGCGATCGACGCGCCGGTGCCTTACTCGGGCTCGCTGGAGGATTATTTTCTACCGCAGACCGAAGACATCGTGACCGCGGTGCGCTACCTCGCGGCCTACTAGACCAAGGGAGTATTCGAGCGTGGCTCGTATCGAAGTCCCCATGCCCCAGATGGGTGAGTCCATCGCCGAGGGCACCGTTTCGCAGTGGCTCAAGCAGGTCGGCGACGCCGTCGAGCGCGACGAGCCGATCCTCGAGATCTCCACCGACAAGGTGGACGCCGAGATCCCCGCTCCATCCGACGGCACGCTCGTCGAGATCTCCGTGCAGGAGGGGGAGACCGTGGAGGTCGGCACGATCGTCGCGTACATCGACACCGAGGCGGGTGCAGCCGTGTCCGAGCCGGCGCCCGCGGCGGGTCCGACCGATGCGGCGGTGCCGCCGGCCGAACCGGTAGGGGCGCCCGCGGCCGAGGCTTCCCGGCCTCCTGCTGCCCCCGCTCAGGTCTCTCAGGCGGCGGGTGCTTCCGTCCCGGCCGCTCAGCCGGCGGCCGCATCTGCTTCCGCCCCTGCCGCGCCCTCGGCCGACGGCGTCTCCTCGGGCGACGGGGTGCAGAGCGCGGAGGAGCGCCTGCGCACCCGCTCCACCCCGGTAGTCCGCAAGATCGCCGAGGAGCACGGTGTGGACATCCAATCGGTTCCGGGCACGGGCCACGCGGGACGGGTGACGAAGCAGGACATCCTGGGCTTCATCGAGTCCGGCGGCCCCGCCGCGGCCGCACCGTCCACGAGAGCTGCCCCGGCGTCGTCCGCTCCTGCGGCTCCGCGCCCGTCGGCGCCGGCCGCGGCCTCCGGCGGTGCTGCGGGGGGTGACTGGGCCGCCTTCTACTCCGAGGTCGAGCATCCGGAGTATCCGGTCCGGGCCGCGGACACCGTCGAGCCGATGGACAAGATCCGGAGGCTCACGGCCGAGCACATGGTGTTGGCCAAGCGGGTCGCGCCGCACGTCCACTCGTTCATCGAGATCGACTTCTCGGCCATCGACAAGGTGCGGGCCGAGATGAAGCCGAAGTGGGCGCAGCAGGGTGCACGCGTCAGCTACACTGCGTTCGTGGCGTGGGCGGTCTCGCGCGTTCTCCCCGAGTTTCCGACGGTGAACGCGGCCGTCTCCGGCAACAACGTCATCTACCGCGGCAACGTGAACCTCGGGATGGCGGTCGACCTGAACCCCGGGCTCATCGTGCCCGTGGTGAAGGACGCCAACCATCTGAGCCTCGTGGGTGTGGGCAACAAGATCGTCGACCTCGCGACGCGTGCGCGGGATCGAAAGCTCAGCCCCGACGAGATCCAGGGCGCGACGTTCTCGATCACCAATCCGGGTGTACTGGGCACGCTGGTGGGTCTGCCGGTCATCCCGAAGGGTACTTCGGCGATCCTCGGAACCGGGGCGATCGAGAAGCGCGTCGTCGTCGTCACGGATCCGGAGACCGGGGCCGACTCGATGGCGATCCGGAAGCGCTCGCTCTTCTCGCTCGGCTACGATCACCGCATCGTCGACGGAGCCGATGCCGCGCGCTTCCTCTCCCGCCTCAAGGAGATGCTGGAGAGCTTCCCCGAGGACGCGTGACCGCCGACGGGCCCGAGCGGCCCCTGCAGCTTCTCGAGCCCGGCACCGTCCCGTACGGCGCCGGGCTCGACCTTCAGGCGGAGCTGGTCGCGCAGCGACGGTCCGGTGACATCCCCGACACGCTCATCCTGCTTGAGCACCCCCATGTGATCACGCTCGGGTCCGGCGCCGACCCGGCCCATGTGCTCGTCGACGAGGTCGAGCGCGCGCGACGGGGCATCGAGCTGCACCGGGCGGGGCGGGGCGGGGACGTCACCTACCATGGCCCGGGTCAGCTCGTTGTGTATCCCATCCTCGACCTGAAGCCGGATCGCAAGGACTTGCACCGCTACTTGAGGGACCTGGAAGCCGTGCTCGAGCGGACCGCGGCCTCCCTGGGGGTCGAGGCGGAGCGGAGCGATGCCGGGACCGGGATCTGGACCCCGACCGGGAAGCTGGCCGCTATCGGCGTGCGGGTCTCGTCCGGATGGATCACCTCGCACGGCGTCGCGTTGAACGTGGGCTCCGACCTCTCGCTGTTCGAAACGATCGTACCGTGCGGGATCGCCGACGCGGGGGTGACCTCGCTGGAACGGGAGCTCGGACGGCGCGTCGCCCCCGAACTCGTGCGCCGGACCTTCGTCCGACACTTCGCGAACGTCTTCGAGCGGCAACTTCCTGTAGCATGGACAACATGAGCGGATCGCCGCCCGGAGCTCTGCAGTGGAGTCACTCACCGTTTCTTGGCGTCGATTTTCAAGTTCCGGATGGTACGACCCGTGTGAAACACTACGGTCCGCCGATCGAATCCAGATGTTTTCAAAACCACCCGAATTTGTCCCGAAGAAACATATGTAGTAACTTCAAGTTATTGTTGCACAATCACTTACCGCCTATAACACGATCCGTCATCCGTTTCTCGATCGACGTCTTGCTCTGCCGGTATCGGAGGTGTATCTATCCTGTGCGCTTCGGATGCGGCTCATCGAAGACGATGACGTTGGTCATCCCTTGGATGAATTCGAAGAGTGGGTTTTCGGGTGCGACGGCACAGCGGAAACATGGTGAACCGGGACTTGGGACATCCGGGGAACCCGACGGGGGAGGTCGCTGGCCCCCGCCGAGATGCCTCACGGAACGAGCTCAGAGGCAGCCTCCGGTCGCGGACCGCGTGACAGAACGGAGGGGAGGGAGACGGACCCAGCCGCCTTCACGAGGCGGGCCCAAGCGAGGGTCGAGATCCCGCCAGCGTCGAGGGTGACGGGTGGAGCGCGTGAGTTCCGCCACGAGCCCGAGATGGGGCGGCCCGGGTTGCAGTTCGCTGCGGCTCGGGCCGTCTCTTTTTTGTCTTCCGGACGCTCCTGTCGGAGCCTCGTCAGCCACCTGTGAAACGGCGGTCCGGCGGCTCGAACTCCATGTAGTCGAGGAGTCGCCCCTTCTCTCGCTGTTCGTCGAGCCACGACGGGAATTCGGAGGCGATGAGCCCGCCCGACCGACTCTGGTCGGCGGCGGCGCGCGTCGCGAGGAAGTCGGCGAACTCGTTTTCGGGATGGCCGTCGTGACCCCGGACCCAGTGCGCTTCGAAGTCGTGGCGGGAGATCTCCGCGTCCACGGCCCTCCAGAGCTCCAGGTTCCGGATCGCGCCGGTCTTGCGCTTCCAGCCGGCGCGCTTCCAGCCGTGCCTCCACTCGTTGATCCCCTTCACCAGGTACTGGCTGTCCGAGGTGAAGACGATCCGGCATCGGCGACGCAGAGCGCGCAGCGGCTCCAGCACGCTGCGCAGCGCCATCCGATTGTTCGTCGTGTCCGACTCGGACGTCCAGTAGTCGCGACGCTCCCACGCTCCATCCTTCCAGATCTCGAGGAGTCCGGCGGCCCCTCCCCGGCTGGGGCGGTTCCGGTTCTGGTTGCCGAGGCAGGACTCGTCCGCGTGGATGTAGAGGGTATCCATGGAGGGTCAAGCTAACGCCGGGTTGACCCCCCCGGGGGGGCCGGTAGCTTTTCGCGAACGCCGCCCCCGACCCTCGACGCACGGCCGCAACCGCCCATGGTGGAACGCAACGCCTATCTCCTCCTCGAGGACGGACGCCGCTTCGACGGCGCCCGACTCGGCTCCGACGCGACCGCCTTCGGCGAAGTCGTGTTCAATACGTCGATGACCGGCTACCAGGAGGTTCTGACGGACCCCTCGTACACGGGTCAGCTCGTCACCATGACGTACCCGCAGATCGGCAACTACGGCGTCAACGACGAGGATCGGGAGTCACCGGAGCCCGCCGTGAGCGGTTTCATCGTCCGCGAGGCGTCACGGCTCGACAGCAGTTGGAGGTCCCGAGGCGGACTCGATGCGTACCTGTCGGATCACGGGATCACGGGGATCGCCGATATCGACACGCGCGCGCTGACTCGGCACATCCGCTCACACGGCGCGATGCGCGGCGCCATCGCGACGGCCGATCGGGCGGAGGACGAGCTCCTCGAGGAGATCCTCGCGCAGCCGCACATGGAAGGACTCGACCTCGCCTGCGGGGTCTCGACCGGGGATCCGTACGAGGTTCCCGCCGAAGGAGAGGAGCGCTTCCACGTTCTCGCGTACGACTTCGGGGTGAAGGCTCACTCGCCTCGCCTGCTCGCCGAGCGTGGGTGTCGTGTCACGGTCATCCCGGCGGAGACCTCGGTCGAGGAGATCCTCGAGATCGATCCCGACGGCCTCTTCGTCTCGAACGGACCGGGAGACCCGGCGGTGGTCGGCGAAGCGCAGGACGCGATCGTGCGCCTCGCAGAGGCCGGCGTTCCGGTCTTCGGCATCTGCCTGGGCCACCAGCTCATCTGCAGATCGTTCGGAGCAGAGACGTTCAAGCTCCCCTTCGGTCACCACGGCGGAAACCACCCGGTCAAGAAGCTCGACGACGGTACGGTCGAGATCACCTCACAGAATCACGGCTTCGCGGTACGCATGGGAGAGGACCGGGAGATCCCCGGCGCGCCGGAGCTCGAGGTAACCCACGTGAACCTGTACGACGGCACGCTCGAGGGCGTCAGTCACAGGAGCCTGCCGGTGATTTCGGTACAGTACCATCCGGAGGCCGCGCCCGGGCCGCACGACAGCCGGTACCTCTTCGACGACTTCGTGACGCTCATGGAGGCCCGGCGGAGCGGCTGACTCCGTCCTCGGCCCCCGGCGACGAAGCCCTGAGAGTTGAACTCGCCGATCCCCGCAAGTCGCTATCCCGCAACGACTCCCGAAAGGTTGCGGCCCCCCGGCGGCTTCATTACCGTGCCCTCGCCCCGGCCCGAGGGCGTGCCGGAAAACGGTCTCTGGAGGCACAATGACGAAGGCGGACCTGGTGGAACAGGTGGCCGAGGCGATCGGTCCCGGAATCACCAAGAAGGACTGCGCGCTCGTCGTGGACGGGTTCCTGAACGCGGTGAAGCTCGCCCTCTCCGAAGGGGAGAACATCGAGATCCGAGGGTTCGGCACGTTCAAGGTCCGGAAGCGGAAGACCCGGATGGCCCGAAACCCCCGCACCGGTGAGGCCGTCGAAGTTCCGGCGCGCACGGTGCCCGTCTTCAAGCCCTCGAAGCACCTTCGCGCGAGGGTGGAGCAGCTCGACCAGGTCAGCTTCTGAGCTCCTCGCGGCGCGCCGCGAGTCGGCGGCCGTTTAACGCGCCCGCGTGGACGAGCGTCTGAACTCCGGTGAACCAGGAGAGGCCACTCGAGGAGGAGGTCTCCGATGCGACACTCGTCGAGCGCGCACGACGGCACGATCCGTCGGCGCAGGCGGTGCTCGTGAGAAGGCATCAGGGTGCGGCGTACGGGGTTGCGTTGTCGATCACGCGCGACTCCGACGCGGCACAGGACGTCGTACAGGACGCTTTCGTGAAGGCGTTCTCGGCGCTCGACCGGTTCCGGGGCGACGCTTCGTTCCGGACGTGGCTCCTCACGATCGTGGCCAACGAGGCGCGCGGCGTGCTCCGAAAGGTCAAGCGACGCAGCGAGACGGCGCTGGACGACGGACCGCCGGTCGAGGCCGACGGGGCGGACCCCGCCGAGGCGGCGGTGAACGCCACGGAGGCGGAGCGCGCACGCCGCATGCTCGCACAGCTCCCGGAGAAACAGCGGCTCGCCGTCTCGCTGCGCATCGACGAAGGACTCAGCTTCAGGGAGATCGGCGAAGTCATCGGTTCGAGTGAAGGGGCGGCCCGGGTGAATTACTTTCACGGCATCCGCCGACTCAGGGAGTGGATGGAATGAGTGAGCAGGGATCGTGCGCGACGTTGCGCGAGCACCTTCCGGACTTCGCGGCAGGCCGGCTCAGCGACGCGGAGCGACGGACCGTCGAGGCGCACCTGGCCGGCTGTGCGGAGTGCCGGGAAGAGCTCGAGCTCGTCTCGATGCTCTTCTCGACCCGGGCACGTGTGCCCGAGGGACTCCACGAGCGTGTGGTCGACGCGCTGGCGGACGGGCGTCGGGCGGCGCGGCGTCGACCCGCGTGGGCGCTGTCCGCGGCTGCCGTGGCTGCGATCGCCCTCGGCATCGGAGTGGCCACGGAGCCGCGCACCGAGACCGGGGCGGTGGCCGACGAGATCGCCGGCGAGTACGAGGAGGGGGAGTTCTGGGTCAGCGACGACGGAATGGTGGCCGGTGCGCCGTCGCTCGACGGTCTCTCGGACGCCGCCCTCATCGAGCTCCTCGAGGAGCTCGCCAGCGAGACCTCCGGAGGGGCCGCGTGACGGGCGTGCGCGGTTTCGGCGTCCGGGCCGCGCGGCTCGGGCTCGTGCTCGTGCTCCTGGCCACCTTCGCCGGTCCGCTCTCCGCGCAGGATCGCGGGAGCGGGCGGGACCGGGG
>JANQME010000310.1 GCA_028280205.1 Longimicrobiales bacterium | reverse complement strand
CGCATTGCGATCCGTGGGCGTCGCGCAGCGCCGCCTGAACCGGATGCAGTTCTCCGGCCGGCCCCTTCAGCACCTCGACCGTGGCGACGGTCCGGCCATGCAGCATCGGCACGAACTGGATGCAGGCGTTGACCGCCTCATAGGTCACCCGGCCCTCGTCCGAAGCGCCAGACCGTGCTCCTGCGCCGCTTCGGGTCGGTCAAGGGCGTCAAGGAGGCCACGCGTGACGAGATCGCCCGCATCCCGGGCTTCTCGGAGACCCTTGCGAGCCGCATCCTGACGTACCTCGGACGGTGACGGCTGATTCAACCTCCGCCTCTCGGACGTTGGGCCTTGGCGCTCTTTTTGCACCTGCCTAGCTTTACCGGTCTGTACAGGAACTCGACCCCGACGGAGGAATCCCGGATGAAGGCCCGCAACGGACTCGTCCTGGTCATGGCACTCGGAATCGTCTTTACCGGCTGCGCTTCAGGCGGTGGAGGCGGCGGCGGCAGCCGCGACGACATCCTCGCGATGGCGGGGGGTGGCGGCGTCAACCCGCGCGACACCGACAACACCGAGGCCGCCGAGGACGCCCTCGAAGCCGCGGAGCAGGCGCCCACGCCCGACGAGGCGCGGATGCACTACGAGACCGCCGCGTCGGCCGCCGACTTGGCGATCGCCGAAGATCCGGAGAACCCGCTCGCCTACCGGCTGGCCGCGATGGCCGCCATGGGTCTCGAGGACTACCAGGCGGCGGGCACGAACTTCGACCGCGCACAGGAGCTGCGGCCCGTCTACGAGTTCGACTTCATCGGGATCCGCGAGGCGAAGTGGATCGAGCTGTACCAGCAGGCATCGCCGCTCGTCGGCTCGGGCGACTACGAGCGCGCGGCCGAGTACTTCGAGCAGGCCAACGCGATCTACAAGGGTCGGCCGGAAGCGATGGTGACGCTCGGTCAGCTCTACGCGCAGCTCCGCCAGCACGATCAGGCGGTCGCGGTGATCGACGAAGCGCTCGCCTTCATGGAGTCGGATGTGCTCGCCGGCGTCGACTCTGCTACGGCGACCGCATGGCAGGAGTCCGCCGAGCCGCTCCCGCTGCTTCGCGCGCAGGTCCTCGCCGACGCCGGTCGCTTCGAGGAGGCCGTCGGGACGTACCAAGAGATGGTGACGGCGAACCCGGAGGACACCAGCCTGAAGATGGGTCTCGCCGCGATCCTCACCGAGATGGGGAACGAGGCCGAAGCGGCTCAGGTCTACGGGGAGCTTCTCGAGTCTCCGGAGCTCGGGCCGGTCGAGTACTTCAGGATCGGTGTCGGTTTCTACCAGGGCAACGACTATACCATGGCCGTCCGGGCGTTCGGGGCGGCCGCCGAAGCGAGCGTGAACAACCGGGACGCGCTCGAGATGTGGGCCCGGTCGCTCCAGCTCGACTCCGCCTACGCGGACGTGCCGCCAGTCGCCGAGCGGTGGATCGAGCTCGATCCGAACAGTCAGAATGCGTACCTGATCCTCGCGCAGTCGGCCAACCAGCTCGAGGACGAGGAGACCACGCAGTCCGCCATCCAGATGGTCGACGCCCTCGAGGTGGCCGTGAGCGACCTTACGATGCGCCGGGCTCCCAACGGAGGAGCCACGGTGAACGGCTCCGTGGTGAACAAGACGCTCGACGAGGGCGCCGACGTCACGTTGCGCTTCACCTTCTATCGGAATGACGGCAGCGCCATGGGCACGGTCACCGAGACGGTTTCGGTGGGCGCGGTCGACATGGCGCAGATCTTCTCGATCCAGTTCGACTCCGCCGAGCAGGTGGGCGGATACGGGTACGAGCTGACCACGGGCTGACACCCTTCCGGCCGCTGGGCCGGCGTTCAGGCACCGCGAACGGGCGGTCCGGCGGGTACCGGGCCGCCCGTTCGGCCGTCCGGGGGTTCGGGCGCGTGAAGTCGCGGGGTGGGATTGGGTGCGCAACAGTAGCCTGCCGGAACCGTTTTGCGGCGGTCCCGAGGACGCTAGATTCTCATCCCACGCGGGAGTAGCTCAGTTGGTAGAGCATCAGCTTCCCAAGCTGAGGGTCGCCGGTTCGAGCCCGGTCTCCCGCTCTGGAGGAAGGTGAGGGCCCCACAAAGGACTTGGCGCCTTGGTGGGGCCTTGTCGTCATCCCTGTGGATGGTTCGGCCTATCGTTCGAGACGGTGGCCGACCGCTCCCGGCCCCATCCGTCGTCGCTCATCTGGGTGCCGATCCACCACGTGTGCCCGCCCGGTCCTCGGACCGCCGCCCTCTTGTCCGGGTCGTCCTTCCGCATGGGTGGCTGGACCGACGCCCCGCCCGCGTCGAGCGCCTGCTCGTAGACCGCGTCCACGTCCGGGACGTAGACGGGGACATGGCCCGGCACGTCGTCCCAGTCGCTCATCGCCCCGCCGAGCATCACGACGGAGTCGTCGATGCGTACCTCCACGTGCATGGGGGAACCGTCCGGACGATCCACGCGGCGCAGCGGCACGCCACCGAACGCCGCTTCCAGGAACCTCAGGACGGCGGAGACGTCCTTCACGAGCAGGTAGGGTGACGCCGAGTTGTAGCCATCGGGCTTCCATGGCGAGGACACGGAACCTCCAGTGTGTTGGTTTGCGGCGGCAACGTTCGATCCTTACCGGTCGAGCAGGAGCGGCTCGATCCGGGCCCATATCGCGTCTGCGATCCTTCGGTTCCCCGCCTCGGTGACGTGGGCATAGTCGTCGAGAAAGACGGTGGACGACCAGTCGTCGAAGAGGTCGTGCAACGGGACGTAGGTATCGACGCCGTGTCGAACCACTTCCTGGTCGACCGTGGCGGTGCACAAGCGGATCCAGTCGCTCCACTCCGGGTTGGTTCGGAGCGACTGCTCGAACGGGGTCAGCTCCTTACCGGTCGTGGCCAGTTGAGGCTGCCAGAGGAAGAGGGTCTGGAAGCCGAAGGTCGCCCCGAGCGCCTCGATGACGGCCAGCGCCCCCACGTAGGTCGCGGCGACGGATGGGCAAACGACGGCGGAGTTCGGGCGGACCCTCGCCGGCGGAGGCGGCCGCACGGCGCGCTGAATGCGCTCTATCAATTTGGAGGCATCGACGATGACGTCCGCAAGCCCGGGGTCGGAGCGCCGCAGACGCTCCGAACGCAGCTCCTGGTTGAGGATGCCACCGGCCGCCCCACTCTGAAACGCCGGGGCGACCTCGTTGTTTCCGTCCAGGAAGACCACCAGATCCGGACGACGTCCGTCCCGGAGCTCGAGCGTCAACGTGTTCAGGCCCTGCGTCACGTTGAAGGTGGATTGGGCCAGGTTGACGAGTTCGACTCTGTCGTAGCCGGCGTCCGCTGCGAGCGCGGCGAGTTCCGAGGGGATGGTATGCGCGTCGCGCGCCGTGTAGCCGAACATGGTCGAGCCGCCGAAAAGGAAGACGAGGTAGCGGTCCTCCCCCACGGGTGTGGGCTGGACCGTCACGCGCCGTCCCGCGGAGTCGATGCTCAGATAGCGACCGTCCTGTGGCTCGGACCAGAGTCCGCGGTACGGGTCGAAGCGAGTCTCCCAGAGGCCCGCCCCCGCCGTCCACTCGCGCCACCACACCTCGGAGGCGAGCGGGTGCAGCGGAGCGGATTCATCCACCTCGCGGGCCGACGCACGAAGGGCCGACCGGACCACCGCCTGTGCGCGATACGCCCCCTCGAGACCCAGGAACAGCAACAACGAAAGGCCGACGACCGCCCATGCATCCCGAGCGACGCGCATCGCGGCAACGACGGACGTAGGTCGATCCTCGTCGGTCATGGGCGGACGTCCTCAGCCGGCTCGTCGAGATGGTGTCGTTGGTCGTGATCGGAGCTTATTGAGCTTCGTGCACCGGGCTTATCTTTCCAAGTGGGGGAGAGGTGCAGGCTTTCCCGAGACCCACCCTCCGGGAGTCCCATGGCAGCCCACTGCGAAGTCTGTGACGGACACGTGATGCCGTACAGCACGTACGCCTTCTGGATGAAGCCCTCCGCGGAGTGCGAGGAGTGCGGGGCGCCGGTCCGGCTGCGTCGTTTCTGGACGGTATTCGGCCTGGGCGGTGCGCTCTTCGCGGTCTCGCTGTTCGCCTTGGGATGGATCGGCTCGGTCTCGGGTACGCTGGGCGCGATCCTCGTGCTCAGCTCGACGCTGCTCGCCCTCGACTACGCGAGCTACCACGTGCTGACCTGGGAGGCCGATCCGAGCCTCGACGCGTGGGACGACGACCTCCTGGATCTCCCGCTCTGGCGGGGAGTGACGGATCGGCCGGCACCGCCCGGCGGGCAGGACTGAGGCGACCGTGGCGCTCCTTTCCCACCTCGGACCGTGGAGCTACCCCCTTGCGGCGCTCGGCCTCGCCACAATTGCGGACGCGATCCGCGCGGCGGTGGTGATCGGGTCGCTGGACGCCGAGCCACCCGCCTCCGGCGCTCCGCATCACACGGTGCTGGCGTGGGGCGTCCTCGGCGGTCTCGTCGGACTTCTCGGCACCGCCGTCGGACTCGGGCGCCTCGTGCTCGGCATCCGGAGCGCGGTCGGCCCGGAGCCCGAGGATCTGGAGAGCATGCTGACGATCCTCGGGGAAGGGATCGCGACCGTCCTCTCTCCGGCCGTCGCGGGCGGCTCGCTCCTCGCTGGATCACTCGTGGCGTGGCTGGCGCTCCAATACGCGTTCACCCTGCGGGTGCGCTGACGGCTCTGGCCGGTGGGTAGGGCGCCGAGACGTACGGGACGCTCACAGGGCCGACGACGCGCTCCCACACGCGCCGAGGCCGAGGGGCCTCAGCCCTGCTGCTGCTCGTCTTCGGCCGGGACCTCGACGACCCAGCCCGTCGGCCCCTGTGGAGCCTGCACGTACAGGTAGCCGCCGAACCGTCCCAGCACCGGCAGCTCGGTCCCTTCGTCGACCTGCGCCACGGCCGGCGCTCCGGGAAGGGGGCTCGAGCGCAGGCGCTCCGCCGACGCGACGATCTGCGAGGCGACCGGCTGATCGACCGCCTCCGTGAGTCGGGCCGCGACGTACCCTTCGGATCCGTCCGGAAGGCGCACACGGAAGTAGTCCCCCGACCCCCCGAGAACGCGCAGCGGCGTATGCTCCTCGAGCTCGCGCAGGATCGGTGTGCGCAGGCCCGGCGCCGCCCGCAGCCGAATTCCGGCGTCGGACATGCGCACCCAGTCGCCGAGTCGATCGAGGTCGGCCGTCAGCTCGGCCAGCCGTCCGGTCGTCGGGCTCACGAAAGGTGCCGGGTCCACCGGGCCCTCGCCGCTCCGGTACAACCCGAAGTGGAGGTGGGGCGGGGTGGTGCGTGCGTTGCCGGTGTTCCCCACGAAGCCGACCGTGTCGCCCGCTTCGACCCGGTCGCCGTCCGAGACGTGCTGGCTGTCGAGGTGGGCGTAGTAGATGTTCGCGCGTCGGACCGGGTCGCGGAGCCAGACGACCTTGCCGCCCAGGCTCGTGATGTCCACGCGGTTGATCAGGCCCGCCGACGTGGCAAGGACCGGCGTCCCGCGCCGGGCGAAGATGTCGATCCCCGCATGGCTCCTGCGGCCGCCGTCCCGCGGTGCGCCGAAGAGGCTCTGCGCCGAGCGCATCCCGTGTCCCTCGACGGGGAAGGTGAGCTGAGCGGCGAGCTCCAGCTCCACTCTGTACTGGCCGCCCCGCAGGAGCTCCGGCTGGAGCCGCAGGATGTAGTCGCCGCCCCGCCAGGGCTCGAGGATGAACTCGCCGGGCAGCGAGTCGGACGACAGCACGGGCCGGAAGGGATCCGCTTCGTCGACCGGCACCCGGAAGAGGTCGACGAAGACCCGCGTGCCGTTCTCGCTCTCGACCTCGACGCGGGCCGTGAGCTTCTTGCCGCGCGGGATCGAGACCCTGTACGCCATCGCACCCGGATCCTCGGCGGTGACGAAGCCCTCCTCTTCGAAGGGAAGCTCGACGGGGGCGGCGTTCGCCATCGACGAGCGCGCGGCCTCCAGCCAGTCGCGGCCCAGGGCGGTCTCGGCCAGGCCGGCGTCCGCCAGACTCGCCTCGTACGCCTCGTGCGGCGTGAGGTCCCGGAAGCGATCCTGCACCTGCTCGACCTGCTCGCACGCAGAGGCGAGCGCGGCCGCCCCGGCGGCTGCCACGATCGATCCGAGCCTGGCGGTTGTTCGAGTCATCGGGCACTCGACCTGGGAGGGGGGGCAGCTCCGAGAACGTGAGACACCGCATCGAGTCCCCGGGTTTCGAAGCTGTGACCGCCCGGAGGACGGGGTCAAGTCGGAAACGGGACGGCCACAACGGATCCCGTTAGCTTCCAAGGCTACACACCTCAACGTTTACGCCGCAGACGTCCCTCCCCGGAGCCCTGTCGAGCCCGTGGTCCGCATCGCCGAAATCGAAGCCGGCAGCATCGCCGACGAGCTGAACCTCGAGATCGGCTCGCGCGTCGTGCGCATCAACGGCGAGCGGGTGCGAGACGGCATCGACCTCACCTTCCTGCTCTCCGACACCGAGCTGGAAGTCGAGACCGTGGGGCCGGACGGCGCATCGGTCGTCTACGAGATCGAGCGCGAGCCGGGTGACCCTGTCGGAATCGTGCCCGCTCCGGACACGATCCGCGAGTGCGCCAACGAGTGCGTCTTCTGCTTCATCGACGGCAATCCCCAGGGAGCGCGCCAGACGCTCTGGCTGCGCGACGACGACTTCCGGCTCTCGTTCACCTACGGGAGCTACGTCACCCTCACGAACCTCGGCCCCAGGGGGCTTCAGCGTCTCGTCGACCAGCGCATCTCGCCGCTGTACGTGAGCGTGCACGCCACCGAGCCCGAGGTGCGCGAGCGACTGCTCGTGAACCGGCGCGCCGGCCTGATCATGGATCAGCTCCGCACGCTCCTCGACGGTGGACTCGAGGTGCACACACAGGTGGTGCTCTGTCCGGAGTGGAACGACGGAGCGCACCTGAAGCGCACGATCGAGGACCTGTGGGCACTGGGGCCGGCGATCCGCTCGCTCTCCGTCGTCCCCGTGGGTCTCACGCGCTACAACCTCGGACGGCCGGTCCGGCTCCTCCGGTCCGACGAGGCGTTGGAGGCGATCGAGCAGGTCGACGCCGCGCGCCGCCGCGCGCTCGGCGAGCGGGAAGAGGGTTGGTGCTACGCGGCCGACGAGATGTACCTCATCGCCGGCCGCGAGCTGCCCGGCACGGCGTACTACGACGACGGTGCGCTCTACGAGAACGGCGTCGGGGCCGTCCGGCGCTTCCTCGACGGCTTCGATGCGGGCGTCGACGGCGTGCCACTCCTTCCCGGGCGGCGTATCCGGCTCGTCACGGGCGGCTCGATGGCCCCGTTTCTGTGCGATCTCGCCCCACGCCTCGCCGCGGCGTCCCGTGCCGACGTCGACGTCGTCGAGGTGCGCAACGGCTACTTCGGGGACTCGGTGACGATCGCGGGGCTGCTCGGCGGCCACGACATCTTGGATGCGCTCG
>JANQME010000302.1 GCA_028280205.1 Longimicrobiales bacterium | reverse complement strand
CGCGCTGCAGTCCGTCGTCGAATGCCTCTTCGGGGCCCGTATCGGTGACGAGGCGGACGACCTCGCGCGGGCGACGCTCGTCGTGCTGCACCACATCATGGCGCAGGCCCGCTCGCTCGGCACCGTGCCCCCGTGGCTGCCGACACGCGGGAACCGCCGCTTTCGCGCCGCACTCGCGGTACTCGACGAGGCGATCCACCGCACCCTGCGCGAGCGTCGGATGGCCGGGGAGACGGCCGTCGCTTCCCCGGTCCCCGACCTCCTCGCCCGCCTCATGGAGGCCCGCCTGGACGACGGAGCCCCCCTCGCGGACCGGGAGCTCCGCGACGAGATGATCACGCTGCTCATCGCAGGCCACGAGACGGTAGCGAGCGCGCTCGCATGGACCTGGGACCTCCTCGCCACGCACTCGGAGGCGGAGCGCAGCTTCCACGACGAGGTCGACGGGCTGCCGGAGGACCCGGCGACACTGCTCGCGGCCGAAGGGGACGGAGCGAGCCACGGTCTCTCGGCCTTCCGCCGCACGGGCGCGGTCTTCGAGGAGGCTCTCCGGCTCTACCCGCCGGCCTGGATCGTGACACGCGCGAGCCGCGAGGCGGACGAGCTGGCCGGGCACCCCGTGCTCCCTCGCTCACTCGTCGTGACGAGCCCCTACGTCACGCAGCGGCTGCCCGGGCTCTGGCCCGACCCCGACGCCTTCCGGCCCGAGCGCTTCCTCGACCGCGACCCCGACCGGCCCCGCTTCGCCTACTTCCCCTTCGGTGGCGGAGCACATCTCTGCATCGGGAACCACTTCTCCGCGATCGAAGCCGCGATGATCCTCGCTACGCTCGGGCGACGCTTCCGGCTGCGGCGCTGCGCGGGCGAGGCCACCCCGGTCGAGGCCGGGGTGACGCTCGCGCCGCGCGGGGGACTCCCAATGCGGGTCGAGCGGCGCTGAGCCCGAGCGCTACCGCCCCATGCGGGTCATCGGGTCGAAGACCCCGTACGAGCCCATGCGCATCGGATCCCCGCCCAGGTAGATGCGGGCTCCGACCGTGAGCGCCGCGAAGCGGTCGTCTCCGAGGATCTCCGACGCGAGCCGATCGCCACGCTCCGTCGCAACATCGAAGAACTGCCCCTCGACGAACGGACGTATGGACATCGTGCCGCCTGTGAGCGTGACGCCGTAGCCCACCGAGAGGATCGACCAGACGGTGGCTCCGACGGCTTCGGCGTCGTGGTCGTAGCGGAAGAAGCCCGGAGCCGTGAGGCCGTCTCTCGGGTACTCGGGCCGGGTGGCGCGCTCGAACCGCGCGTACGGCGCGTGGCGGACGCCGCGCCACGCGGCCTCCGCGAGGAACGACCAGTACCCGTCGTCGACCTCGGGCTCGCTCGTCGAGTACTCGACCAGTCCGTAAAGCGCCGAGCCGCCCGGAAGCGGCGCGTCAAGGCGAAGGGCGGCGTTGTACAAATCTGTCCGCTCCCCATCGTGGGGGTCCTCACCTGCCTCGCCGTCCTCGTGGTACGCCTCGTGGACGCTCGCATACGAGGCCGACGCCTCCCACGCCCACCGGCCCCCGTCCAGCGGTCCGAATCGGCGCTTGCCGCGGATCGACCAGGAGTCTGCGAACGCCTCGGCGTTGGAGAAGTCCCATGGGCTCTCGGGCTCGGCCCCGCCGAAGACCGCGGCCTCCAGACTCCAGGGACCCGTCAGCCACGCCGCGTTGAGCGTGAACCGCTCGAGGATCTGCGAGAGGTGGTGGTTGGTGGGGTACTTCGCCGAGGGTCGGGACATGGGGTCGTCGGTGCCGAACGGCGCGAAGCCCTTCCCTCCCGAGAAGGAGAACGACCCGGCCGGGGTGTCCCAGAGATTCCACGAGAGCATGAGCTCGTGGAGGCCGGTGTGCGGATGGCGACTGTCGATGAAGCCCTCGCCCCAGCCACCGAAGTTGAGCTCTCCGTCTTCCTGGGTGAGCCACTCCACGTTCGGCGTGATGCGGAGCGCGAGCCCACGCCCCGGGCTCTCCACGTTGAGCATGGCGACGCCCTGCGCCAGGTAGAAGTCGCTGTCGTCGAGAGGGCTCGCACTATTCGCGATACCCAGGGTGCCGAGGGGGAAGACCTGCGCCATGGCGGCCAGTCGCCATCCGCCCCCGAGCGCCACCTCGATCATGTCGTGCCCGGTCATGCCGGGCATACCGTCGCCCATCCGCATGGGCGGCATCGAGTCGACCTGGAACGCCATGGACGCCAGGACGACTGCAGAAAGGAGATTCATCATCCCTCCAGATGTCCGAATGAGCCCCGACGAGCGTCGAGGACCGAGACCGCGAGTCGTGTGCTGCGGGTCAGTCGGAGCGTGGAGGGGGCAGCTCGAGGTCGGAGGGGGCGGACCGCACCGAGCGAGACGCCGGAGCGACAGCCAGGGTGAACATCGACGGGTCGAGCCGGAGCGACTGCGTGTCGCACCGGACGGCGGGGGTGCCGCACGCAGACAGGAGCTGGCACCGGGGGGCCTCGGAGCCGCGCTCGTGGTGGTCGGCCGCGCTCGCGTCGTGGGAGCCGGCTGCGCTGGCGTCGTGGTGGCCGACCGCACCCCCGTCGTCGTGCGCATCGTGCCCATCCGCGCACAGCCCCACCGACGCCTGTCCGGCCAGAAGCGCAAGAAGGAGAAGGACCGCCCGCAGGCGCGGCCGAGTTCCGATCATCGGCACCCGCCCCCTACGGCTTCTTCGCCACGAGCTCGATCTCGACCCGCGCGTCCATCGGGAGCGCAGCGACACCCACCGTCGTGCGGGCCGGCGGCGGCGAGGCGAAGCGCGTGGCGTACGCCCCATTCATCTCGGTGAAGTCGCCCATGTCCGTGAGGTACACGTTGACCTTCACGACGTCGTCGGGGCCGAGCGCTCCGTCCGCCAGCACGGCGAAGAGGTTGACGAAGCACTGATGCGTCTGGTCGGCCACGCCGCCTTCGCGCAGCGCTCCGGTGGCGGGGTCGATGGGCGTCTGGCCCGAGCAGAAGACGTGCGTACCGTCGTCGATCGCGTGCGAGTACGGTCCGATCGCCGAGGCGGTCGCCGAGGTCAGCGGGGTGCGCGGCATCGGGGGTCCGGATCGGGAGTGGGTGGACCGGAGCGCGTCAGAGGATGATCGCCATGGGGAGCAGCACGACGTAGCCCAGCACGAGCAGCAGCGGCGCAAGCGTGATCGATCCCTGGGCGAGGAGCCAGTAACCGACCACCAGGGCGGCGAGCCCGGCGGCTCCGAGCGCGGCATTCACGGGGGTGAAGTCGAGCCCGGGACGGGTTTCGGGCGAGGAGGTGCGGCGGCTCATGGGCGAATCCTAGACGAGGCCGTCCGGGGGGTCAATCTCGGCGCACGTGCGCCTTCTCTCGGCGGACGTGCACGTTTGCGTGGCGAGCCGCACACAACGAAGGGAGACCGGCAAACCACCCGCTCAGAACGGGAGCTGCTCGACGCGGAGCTGGATATGCACCGCTGCCGGCTGCCCGGGCGTGACGTAGCCGGAGGAACGCAGCTCGACGTAGCGCACGCCGAGCACGTTCGAGACCTCGGCTTCCAGGGTCCGCCCATCGCCGATCCGCCACGAAGCGCCGAGGTCGAGCACGGAGAAGGTCTGAGTCCGCACATCGGGCTCCCCGATGGGCACGTGCGGCCCGACGAGGCGCCAGCGCACCGAGGCGTCGATCGACTCGGCAATGGGGCCGAGCACACGGGCCCGTCCCAGATACTGCGCCAAACCGGGCACCCAGGTGGCGTACTCCCGTGTGTCGGCGGACGCCGACGGGGCGGTCGAGTCGAACACGCCGTGCCGGTGATCCCCGTGCGGGTCTGCGTACGGCGCGTCGAGGCGTGCGTGGTTCCACGTGCCGCCGAGCTCCGCCCGGAGCCCGAGCGGCAGGAGCACGGCCACCTCGGCGTCGACCCCCCGACGCGTGCTCCGACCGGCGCCGCTCGGCCGGAGCGTGACCGGATCCAGCACACGCTCGTTGCGCACCTGTGTCCAGAAGCCGGTGAGCTCCGCCTCCCAGGCCCCGCCCTCACGCTCCACACCCAGCTCGTTGGACCAGGAGAGGTACGGCTCGCGTGCCGGATCGCCGATGATTCCGACCGCGCTTCGAAATCCGCGGGCGGTCGAAGCGAAGGCGTACCAGTCGCCCGCCATGCGGTACCGTGCGCCGAGCTTGGGCGACACAATCGTGTTCGTCGCGGACTCCCACGTCGGAGTCGCATCCAGCTCGGAGCGACTCTCGTGACGCACGACGTCGACGCGCGCACCGAGGTCCAGACCGAGCCTGGACCCGAGCTCGAGCCTCCAGCGCGCATATGTCGCGCCGGCTGTGTGCGTCGCGTCGAGTGCGATCTCCGGATTGACCACCGCGCGATCGAGCGTGAGGGCGTGCTCGTAGCGCACGTCGTCCGTGCGACCGCTCATCCCGAAGACGATGTCTCCGGACCCGGTCGTCCAACCGAGCTCCACCTGGCCGCCAAAGCCCAGACGCTCGTCCCATTCGCCCGACTGCTGGATGGCGGCCGGATCCCCGTGGTCATGGCCCGGGATATTGAGGAAGAAGGCGTAGTCCGACGCCGTGCCCCAGCCGACCACCTGGAGGCTTCCTCCTGCGAAGGCCGGTCTCGCCCAACGCCCGTGGGCCACCGCCCTGCGAGAGCGCCCCCCGTCCGTGGGATCCCAAGGCGTCTGGAACTTCTCGTCGTTGTAATCCTGCACGGAGACGAAGCCCGGAGAGCTCCACTCGGAGGCGTAGAGGCCTACGCCGCCTTCCAGACGCCCACCACCCACGCGACGCCACCCTCGTACCAGACCGTTTCCGAGCCAGTAGTCCGAGCCTTGACGCCACCCCTGCTCCCGCCGCCCCTCGCCCCCGACGAAGAGGCCACCCGACTCGCCGCGACGCCCGGTACCCACACTGCCGCGAACGTCACCGAAGCTCGTTGCGGAGACGGCCGCCTCGGTCGACTCGGCGTCCGCTCGCGTGAAGACCTCCACGGCGCCCGCGAGCGCGAAGTCCCCGTACAGCGGACTCGAGTTACCGTGGATCACGCGCAGCGAAGACACCGCCGACTGCATGAGCACGTTCCAGTCCGAGTAGCCCTCGACGTGGCCGTGAGCGGGCAGGTTGATCGGTACTCCGTCCACGACGAGCAGGACGTCGGAGGAGTGGTCGGAGGTGAAGCCACGCATTGAGACGTTGGACGCGTAGCCGGGACCTTGTCCCTGTTCGTGCACCTCAATCCCGGCCACGTCCCGGATGAGCTGGTAGGCGTTCGAAGACTGCGCTCGCCGAACCAGAGCCGGATCGATCGTGATGGCGCCCACCGGAGGCGGGGCCGATCGTTCCCGCTCGACCGCGACCTCGATCGGCTCGAGGATGTAGCTCACCGAATCGGGCCGGACGCTGTCGCGTGGCTCCTGGGCGCCGACCGAGCCGGGCAGGACCGCCACCGCGGCGATCACGAGGGAAAGGAGGCCCATCACCGAGCGCACCCCGCGCTGCCTCATCCACCCTCCCACGGATTGGAGAAGCGCGGATCGGTGATGAACGTCGAGTCGGTGAGCGCGTGCAGGAAGTCGATGAGCGCGATCCGTTCCTCCACGGTCAACTCGAACCCCTTCACGAAGCCGCTCTTGTTCGGGTTGGCGCGACCATCCCCCTGACGAGGTCCGGAGGTGATGTTGCGGCCTCCGGCCGCGTAGTGATCGACGACGCCCTCGAGCGTCGCAATGCTCCCGTCGTGCATGTACGGGTCGGTCAGGGCGATGTTGCGCAGCGTAGGCGCCTTGAACGCGCCCTTGTCTCGGGGGTTCCCGGTGAACTCCACGACACCGACGTTCGGCCACGGGTAGGAGCCTTCGCCGTCGACGTTGTAGAGCCCGTTGTTGAGGAACTCCGACTCCGGGAAGCTCTTCCCGTCGAAGTCGAACGTCCCGGTGAACCCGAGACCGCCGTGGCAGTGGAAGCACTCGAGGCGCTCGGAGAAGAAGAGCGCCTGCCCGAGTCGTGCGGACTCGGAGAGAGCGGTACGGTCGCCGAGCCGGTACCGGTCTACGGGGGCGTCGAACGAGATCAGGGTGCGCTGGAAGGCGGCGATCGCGTCCACGATCGTCTCGATCGAAATCCGCTCCTCGCGCTCGGGGTAGGCGGCCTCGAAGAGCCGTGAGTAGGTCGTGTCCGCTTCGAGCCGCGCGAGGAGGATGTCTTCCATACCGGCCAGTCCCAGCTCGACGGGCTCTTCTCCGAAGAGGGGGGTGAGCGCTTGGCTCCGCAGGTCCGTCTCGTTCGGATTCGCCCAGTTCAGGACCGGCTGGTACCCCACGTTCGTCAGGCTCATGCTGTTGCGCGGGTGCAGCTCGCCCGTCGAGCCCACGGCCACGAGTTCGGCGTCCGTGAAGGCGAGCTCCTGCCGATGGCAAGAGGCGCACGCCTGCGATTCGTTTCCCGAGAGACGCCGGTCGTAGAAGAGATGGCGTCCCAGCTCGACCTTCTCATCCGACATGGTGACGCCCTCGGGGAGGCGCGGAACCGGCACGCCTACGGGGACCCCCCAGTCGAAGTCGCCTCCCGAGGTCGGCGGGAGCGCATCGGGGCCGAGGACTTCGTCGCCACCGCACGCACCGACGGCGAGGGCCACGGACAGAGCCGTGACCCCCGCCCCACGGCGCAAGGGAGACCACACCACCAACTTCGGACCCTCGTCGCTCTAGCGGACCGAGAAGAACGTCTGCCCGGCCGTAGCGCTCCCCTCGTAGTCGAGCCCGAAGTTGTTCATCACCTCCGGACAGTCCGCGTCGCCCGGGAACGACATGCAGCCGGAGGCGGTCGAGGGCGTGTTCACCGAGACGTCACTGTCCTCCAGGAGCACACCGTAGTCCGCCGCGACCACGTTGGTCTCCCAGTCGAAGACGTCGAAGGTGATCGTCGGGCGGTGCTGATTCGTACAGGACGTGGCCGGGACCGTCGGATCCCCGGTCGGTGTGCACCCGGTGCTCCCCAGGTGGACGTTCCAGCCCCCGGAGGCAGCGGACGACGCATGGTCGAGGCGCACGAACTTGTACCCCCCGTTCCAGTTCCACCACAGGTTGGTCAGATCCTGTGGAGCATCGGCGGTGGCGGCGTCTTGGTGGTTCATGGACTCCGGGACGCCCAGCGTGAAGCGGAGCCCGACGTAGTTCCCGGCCGGGACGGTACCGCGCACCGACGTGTTCGTGGCCGACGTGCCGGCGCAGTCACCGCTGTCGTCTTCGAAGTCGAGCAGAGCGAGGTCTTCGTTCTGCCAGAGGCCGTCCTGCTCGAGCTCGAGCGGCTCCGCGTTGCCGTCCCCGTCGAGGAGCGATACGCCGTGGACGTAGAAGCGGAAGTCCTCCATCGAGATGGTGGTGTTGGCCGTACCCACGTTCGGGTAGTCCTGTCCGCAGGCGAGCGGCGTCCCGTTCACGAGCGCCGCGAAGTCCACGGTCACGTCGATCGGGCCCTCGGGGGCGGTGGAGTCGTCGCAGGCGGCGAGCGCCGCGACCGCGGCTACGGCAACTGCCGAAATTCGTCCAAGCTTCATGGGTGGTTCTCCCGGTTGATAGATCGTCTGGTGCATGCACGAGGCACGCCCACCGTCGCGGAGTCGCGCCGGTGGAGTCCGAGCATTGGAGGCCGAGCCCGCCGTGGTCAGGCGGTCGGCGTGGACGATCCGGGAGGAGCGGTGGACGGTGGGAGCAGGAAGTCGGGCGCGGACGCGCGAGGGGGCCCAGCGGGCCGCAGCCCTTCGCCACGTCCGGCACCGGAAGGCACGCGCAGCGCCACGACGCGGATCGTGGCGAGCGCCGGTCCGTCCAGCGAGGAGCAGCAGAGGCCGCATACGCCCTCGCACGGCGAGGGCTCGTCCGAGTCGGAGCCGTGGTGTCCGGACATCGCGCCGGATTCCTCGGCGGCGTGTCCGCTGCGGTCGGTGTGCCCGAGACCCTCGTGAGTGGTCGCGTGCGCCTCGCGCGACGCCATGGTCTCCGAACCGCCCAGGCAGCACAGGTGGACGAGCCCAAACGCCGCGTGTAGCAAAAGGAGCAGAGCGAGTAGACTCGCTCCCGAGCGCGAACGATTGAACGGCATGCCCTGAAGGTACCAGCCCCGAAACGGGTGCAGAAGTCGGTCGGCTACGCTCTTACGCCGTCTGATGCTCCTTCACCTCGTCGACCTCGATCTCCAGCAGCTCCGCAGCAGCCTCCACGTCCCCGTCCACGTGCTCGAGCACGAGGCGGACGTGCCGGCGGATCGCGGCCTCGAGCGTGAGGTCCTCGGGCCCGCCGCGACGGCCTTCCAGGATCAGGTGATCCGCCCCGATCACGGTGCCCCGCGCGACGATCGCGGCACGCATGAGGGCGTTCTCGAGCTCGCGCACGTTGCCCGGCCACGCGTGCTCCTGGAGCCGTGCCATCGCATCGTCCGAGATGCGGCGCACGTCGCGGCCGGTCTCCTCGCGGATGCGGCCGAGCAGCGCCGTCGCCACGAGCTCGATGTCGCCCGGCCGCTCGCGCAGCGGCGGGACGCGGATCTCGACGACCTTGAGGCGGAAGTACAGATCCTCGCGGAAGCGCCCCTGCTCGATGAGCCGCTCGACGGGCTGGTGCGTGGCGGCGATGACGCGCGCCTCCGTCGCCTTCGGCTGCTCGCCACCGACCGGGTAGAAGCGCCGCTCCTGCAGCACGCGCAGGAGCTTCGTCTGGAAGTCGGGGCTGGTGTCCCCGATCTCGTCGAGGAAGATCGTCCCCTTCCCCGCCAGCTCGAAGTAGCCCTTGCGCGCTCCGGTGGCCCCGGTGAATGCGCCCTTCACGTGTCCGAAGAGCTCGGACTCGAGCAGTGTGTCGGTCAGCGCCGTGCAGTTCACGGCGATGAACGGCTGCTCCGACGCCTCGGAGTTCTCGTGGATCCCGCGGGCGATCACCTCCTTGCCCGTCCCGGTCTCCCCCCGGATGAGGACCGTCGCCCGGTTCGCGGCGAGCACACCGATCGTCTTGTAGATGTCGATCATGCGCGGGTCGCGCCCGACCAGACGGCCCCGGGGCAGCGCGGCGACCGCCTCGGGCGTCTCGGTCTGCTCGACGAGGTCGCGCTCCCGGAAGCACCGGTCGGCGAGCGCCTGCACGGTCTTGGGGTCGACCGGCTTGACGAGGAAGTCGAACGCACCCGACTTCATGGCCGTGACGGCAGTCTCCATGTCGTCGTGCGCCGTCATGATGACGACCTCGACCTCGTCCATCGCGCCCCGGACCTTCTCGAGGAGCTCGAGGCCGGTCATCCCCGACATGCGCACGTCCGTCACGATGAGGCCGGGGTCGAAGGCGCTCACCCGCGAGAGCGCCTTCTCGGCGCTTTCGGCGGTCTCGACCTCGTAGCCCGCGTGCTGAAGGCGCGTCTGCAACACCTCGAGCCCGTCGGTGTCGTCGTCGACGACGAGGATGCGGTGGGATTCTTCGCTCATGGCTCCTCTCCTACCCCGGGATCCGGGCGAACGGATCCTTCCGTCCCGGGCTCGTCCCGCCAGAAGGCGGGCGCGTCCGGCAGCTCGCCGGCCCGCAGCCGGGCGAGCTTCTCCCGGTTCCGACTCTGCCGCCCGCGGACCATGAAGAGCAAGACGAGTGCCAGCAGCAGCCAGAAGACGGCGGAGTGGCTGAGGACGAAGAGCCAGCCGTACCGACGCTTCACGTGCCGCTTCCAGTCCTCCTCGAACTGACTCGTCGTGAGCCCGAACGTCTCGCGGAACGCGGATTCGAACGATCGGGCTGCACGCCACCGGTCGAGGAAGAGCCGGAGCCCCTCCTCGCCCCCCTCCTCCAGGAGGAAGGTGACCGCGCTCGCCGCGAGGAGGTACGCAATCCGGGCCTCCTCGCGACCGCGCGGCCAGCCCAGCTCCAGCGAGTCCATGGCCGGGGCCCGGCCGGCGGGGATGAGGACGCGCAGGCGCCACGCCTCCATGGCCTCGAAGCCGCCCGACGCCCACTGCGCGTACCCTTCGTCGAACCAGCGCGGGACACGCAGCTCACCGAGGTAGGCGTGCAGACCGAGGTGGGCCCACTCGTGACGGAGCGTGCGCAGCCCGTCGCCCTCGAAGACAGGCACGCCTTCCCCCGTCGGCATCACGAGGACGTTCAGCGAGGGGATCGCGACCCCGGCGCGCCACTCGGGAACGACGTTTCCGGTCAGCTCGTCGAAGGCGGCCGGCGAGTGAGCGAGTACGGCGTGTACACCGCGCGGGAGCGTGTCGGGGAGCCCCGGCAGCGGAGGTTGGCCGTCCAGGAGCTCACGGACCCGCTCGGCGACGAGCGCGTCCTCCGGTGCGAAGTAGACCCGTGCCACCCCGCCGAGGATCGAGCCGTACGCCTCACCGTCCAGCGAGTCCGGCACGAAGGGGCGTGGGGGAGCGGTCGGGGCGACCTGCGGGACGGCCGAGTCGGCGGCCGGCCGGCCCGCGGAGACAGGCTGGCTCGCGGCCGCCTGGGCGGCGACCGCCCGCGGCGCGGCCACGCTCGCGGCCCCGGCGATCGCCACCGCGGCGACACGCACCGTCCGCAGCCTACTCGCTCGCCAGCATCTCCAGATTGGCCTTCACCGCTTCGTTGTACGGATTGAGGTCCTGGGCGCGACGCCAGAGCAGGAGTGCGACGTCCCGGTCGTTGCTCTGGAACGCCATCGTGCCCAGGCGGAGGTAGACGTCGTCTCCCAGCCGCGGGGCGAGCTTCACCGCCTTCTCGTACTGCGCGCGGGCGCCGTCATGGTCGCCGTGTGCGTACGCCTGGTCTCCCAGGTTCTTGTGTGCCTGCGGCAGCGGTGGGCTCGTCTGGGTCGCTCGCTTGTAGAGCGCCGCGGCGGCCTCGTACTCTCCGCGCCGCTCCAGGACCTGACCGGTGTTCACGAGGATCGGACCCGAGTCCGGGTAGTGGCCCAGCCCCTCGCGGCCCACGGCGACGGCGTAGTCGAGGTCGCCGCTCACCGCCGAAGCGAGCACGGTATAGGTGTAGTACTGCGGGCTCGGCCGCTTCACTTCGGGCGAGGTCCGGTAGAGGCGCAATGCATCCAGAGCGCTCGGCACGTCGCCGCGCTTCACGTGGATGATCGCGCGGGCCAGGTGCACGTCGGGATCGGTCGGCTTCGCCACGAGCGCCTCGTCGAGCGCCCCCAGAGCGTCGTCGTAGCGCCCGAGCAGCTCCAGCACGAGCGCGGTGTTGCGCTGCACCGCGTAGTGGTTGCCCGCTCCGGGGGGCATCGAGCCGAAGTGCTGGAGCGCCTCCTCGAGTCGGCCCCGCCGAAACGCGATGAGCGCCATCATGAAGTTGGCCCGCGCCTGCTTCGGGTCGACGTCGAGCGCCTGCTCGAACTCACGAGCGGCGTCCTCCATCATCCCCGAGCGATAGAAAGCGGTCCCCACGTTCAGATGCTGTTGGAGCGCCTCGTCCCCGCCCGTCTCCTCCGACGTGCTGCGCTCGCCCGCGCGCGATACGAAACCCGCCTGGATCAGACCGTAAAGCGCCTTGCCGGTGTCGAACTCGACGAGCCCGGCCTCATCCATGATCTCGCCGACCGTGCGCTGGCCGTCGATGAACGGAAGGACCTTCTTCTGCTGGGTCGTGAGCTCCAGCGCCTCGTCCGACTCATCGGGGTTCTTGTCGAGTTGGAAGACGATGTCGAAGGAGGAGAGCTTCTTCTCGATCTGGCTCCACTCGTCGACCCGGCGCGCCCCCTCCATGAGCAGCGCCTCCGGCGGGATGCTGACCAGGAAGAGACCCTCCTCGTCCGGCATCTGGTCCGTGTCGAAGTGAAACGAACCCTGGCTCCACGCGAAGAGGTGATAGACGGCCTCCTCGATCTGGAGCTGCACGTATTTGTGCAGATCCTCCTCAGAGAGCGCTCCCTGCTCGACGAGGATTTCGCCGAGCCGGCGTCCCCGGTTCTTCTCCTGCTGCTCCGCCGCGACCGCGAGATCCTTGCGTGTGATGACGTGGTTGCGGACCAGGAGCTCACCCAGCCGGTCGCGCCGGTTGAGGACGGACGCGTAGATGACCCGGCCGTTCTCGAAGTAGATGTAGCCGAAGTTGGAGCGGTCCGTGATGCTCAGGCAGCCGGTCTTCATGCCCATGCCGAGGAGCTGGCAGATGTCGGCCAGACTGACGTCCTGAAGCGCGCCTTCGATCGCCATCAGTCGAGCTCCTCGATGAGGAGCTCTTCGAAGCGCGGCCAGTGGATCACCGCGTTCTCGGGTCCGGGGAACCACGAGCCGGCCGACTGCGTGGGCGCCTCGATCGGGACGGGCCGGGGGCGACTCCGCGAGCCGCCGCCGGCCTCACCGTTGTCCTCGAGCAAAGGCACGAAGACGGGCTCCTTGCCCTCCG